>JAQIDF010000362.1 GCA_027858145.1 Prolixibacteraceae bacterium
TGTCTTCAAAAATATAAAATATTCTGCATGAGTACAGAAATGGTTTACCTGATGTTTGTTAAAAAAGGTTATAGGAACAACCCGTTACTTTGGCAACTGTTTCTTTTAACAAATCAGGCATCGCAATTTATACTGGAATTAAGTTGCTGACCATTGGTGAATGAGTCAAAAGAGTCATTAAATCATTAGTTATAAACCAACAAAACAGGCACAAAAACTTATTAGCAGTTTATCAATTGCCCCGGCTTTTAAGTCGGGGGACAAAGGTTCGCCCCTTTCTTCCCCGGCCAACCGGTGTTGTTGATAAATGCGGCATGGTAAACATGGCCGGGACATATTCTTTTGCACCAGAAGGGTAAAACCTCAAACATATTTGCAAAAAAAACAGGTTAAAAACCTGTTGTCCTCTTAAACAACAGGTTAAAAACCTGTTGTCCTCTTAAAAAAAAGGTTGAAAACCTGTTGTCCTCTTAAAAAAACGGGTTAGAAACCTGTTGTCCGTTTGGCACTTTTATTTGAAACCACAACCTACAATATTTGACCATGCCTCGGCATTTATGAACCTCAACCTTAGCCTTAGCCTAAAAATACCGTCTCATTATTTCAAGCGCCTGCTGTTTGTATCCTCCCCCAAAAATTAAATAGTGGTTCAATACATGGTATAGTTGATAGACAAGGTTCCGTTCGCGCCATCCATCATCCAAAGGAAAGGCTTCGTTATAGGCATCGAAAACACGTTGCGAAAAACCACCAAACATGGTCATAATTCCCATTTCAAATTCGCGATCGCAGTACGATGCAGCCGGATCGATAAATGCCGGCCCCTTCTCGGTATCCATGTAATTTCCGCTCCACAAATCGCCATGAATAAGCGAAGGCTGTGAATCATAATTAAACATCCATTCCACATTCTGAATGAAATCTTCAAAAAGTAACTGATCTGAATCATCCCAAGAGCGGTATTTTTCTATTAAACTGATAAGATGCCCTACCCTGTTTTCGACATAAAAATCGAACCAATTCGTTTTGAAAGTATTATTCTGCAAAGTTTCGCCACAATAATTATCGTGGTAAAAACCGTATTCATCGTTTGTTACCTTGTGCAACTGTGACAGGCCATATCCCATCCGTTCATCACGATTTTTAGAACTTCCCGGCTGTAAATAATCGGTTAACAAATAACCAGGTGATGAATCAATCTCTTTATGCAGTAATGGTTTAGGAAACAACACATAATCGTTGTTCGATTTATGAAACTCAGCCAACGATTCGGCTTCACGCTCAAATAAATCATTTGGTCCGCTGGCATTCCATTTCAGAAAAAACGGACCATGATTAGTGTCTAGCTTCAGTGCATTATTGATGCATCCACCCCCAAGTGCGTTGTATGATTTGATTTCCAGCACTTCGCCATGCTTCTCACGAAACTGATTGATAAGATGTTGAAAAAGTTCTTGTTCCATAATGTTATATTTATTCTTAAAACGCTAGTTAAGCAACGGAAAATAAAAATAACAACAGACAATTCCTAATGATTATTGAACACCTAACTCATTTCCTTATTTCAGATATTTTTGTCTTTAATATTTTTGTGTACTTTTGCACCAAATTTTATATGATATGTCAAAAGGAAAAGTACTATTGTGCATGAGTGGTGGTATTGACAGTTCGGTAGCTGCACTGATGCTCAAAGAACAAGGATACGAAATACACGGGCTAACCTATCGTCCGTACGACTCAATATCACCGTCCTGCATGGACAAACAAACAGGATGCTGCACTGTTGATGCTATTTTTGAAGCCAAGGCGCTTGCAAACGATTTGGATATCGACCACGAAGTGCTCGATATCCGTAAAGAATTTGACAAAACGGTTATTAACGACTTTGTGCGCGAATACTTAGAAGGTCGCACCCCCAACCCCTGTGTGGTATGCAACCGTACCATCAAATGGGGCGAAGTAATTCGCAAGGCCGACGAACTGGACTGCGAATACATTGCCACAGGGCATTACGCACAAATTGGTGAAAACAATGGCCGTTACTACCTTATACAAGGGCACGATGAAAATAAAGACCAAACCTATTTCCTGTGGCAATTAACGCAGGACGACCTGAAACGAACACTATTTCCACTCGGACACCTAAGCAAACCCGAAGTTCGAAAAATAGCGGCTGATAAAGGGTACGAGAAGATTTCGAAAAAACGTGAAAGCCAGGAAATATGTTTCATTCCCGATAACGATTACCGCCGTTTTATTAAAGAACGGGTACCTGATATCTCCGATAAAATTGGAGAAGGCGATTATCTCGACATCGACGGTAACATTGTGGGCAAACACAAAGGCTATCCGTTTTACACCATCGGCCAGCGTAAAGGGTTGGGCATAGCTCTGGGCCGCCCTATGTATGTGGTCGACATTGATGCCGAAAACAATACAGTTACCCTGGGCGACCGTGAAAACCTCAACAAAAAAGAACTTTGGGTTGATACCATCAACCTGATGAAGTACGAAAAAATTGAAGGTGAAATAGAGGTAACCACTAAAATACGATACAACAATAAAGGAACATTGAGCCGTATTTCACAACACGGCGATAAAATTAAAGTGGAGTTTTACGAAAGCGCCTGGGCTATTACGCCCGGACAATCGGCTGTATTTTTTGAAGGACTTGATGTAGTTGGAGGTGGAATTATTTGCCGGTAATTCATATCTTTATCGAATATATTAAAAACATGGCACGACTTTTTCTCATCATATTCAGCACATTTTTGCTTTCAACAGCAACACACGCCCAGCTTCATTACTGGGTGCAATTCAACACCAAAGCTGAAACACCTTACTCTATCAATAATCCCGAAGCGTTTTTATCGCAGCGCTCTATCGAAAGAAGAAACAGGCATGGCATTGAGATTGACTTAACCGACCTGCCTGTTAATCCTGTATTTATTGACTCGTTGAATTCGCTGGGATTAAACGTAAAACACACCAGCAAATGGCTAAATGGGGCAATCGTTACAACTACTGACACAGCCCTTGTTTCAACATTGGATTACCCATCGTTTATCGACACTATCCAAATAAGAAAACCCCAACCACTCAAAAGCAGTGTCAATAAATTTTCGGTAGAAGATAGTCTTACACATATCGATTATGGCGAATCGTACGATCAGGTAAGCATGCTTAACGGGAATCTGTTACACGACAAATCAACCGGCAAAGGCATTTGGATAGCCGTTATTGATGCAGGCTTCAAAAATGCCGACTCACTCGAAGTCTTTGATTCGCTGTATGCACGCAACGGTATTTTGGGAACCCGGGATTTTGTTAACCCCGGTGGAGATGTTTATGATGGTCATTACCACGGCACATCGGTGTTATCGGTAATGGCAGCTAACCAACCAGGTAGTTTTGTAGGCACGGCTCCTGGTGCTTCGTACTGGCTTTTACGCTCCGAAGATGCCCCCACTGAATACCCCGTGGAAGAAGATTACTGGATTGTAGCTGCCGAATTTGCCGACAGCGTAGGCTGTAATGTCATCAATACATCGCTTGGCTACACTACTTTCGACGATGCCTCATTCAATCACACTTACAGCGAATTCGACGGAAATACGCTCAGAATATCTAAAGCAGCTAATATGGCTGTTAACAAAGGCATCGTTGTTGTTTGCAGCGCCGGCAACTCTGGTTATGATTCATGGCGCTATATTGGAGCGCCGTCAGAAGCTGAGAATGTTTTATCAGTAGCAGCTGTTAATGCCAAACGCGACACCGTTTATTTTTCCTCAGCCGGTTTTGCCGGGGCAGCCGTTCCAAAACCTGACGTCGCAGCTATGGGAGCACTCACAACGGTTGCCACCCCTTACGGAAATATTGTACAAGGCAACGGAACTTCTTTTTCATCTCCCGTGATAGCCGGAATGGCAGCTTGCCTTGTGGGTATCTATCCCGAAAAAACAGCTTTCGAAATCATCGAAACCATTCGCAAAAGCGGTGATTTATACCCTGAACACAATGTTAAAACCGGATACGGCATTCCCGATTTTTCTACCTTGTTTAAGGATGAAGGCTCTTCTTCGTCTAAATTTGAAAAATATCAAGCCCTCTATCCCAATCCTTTTTCTTCATATTTATATATTGATGATGAAGAAATCGTTTCAATCGAACTATACAACACCGACGGAACAAGAGTTTTGAAGTTGGATAAACCAAAAAATCAAAAAAAAATTTCATCTACTGCATTAATAAATTTGCCAAAAGGAATGTATTTTGCAATTTTGAAGGGTAAAAACGGACAAAACATTACAAAACTTATAAAAGAATAACCTTTTGGACAGTCAGATAACACTACAGGAACTAAACTCATTAATACAAGAAAACCTGCAAATCTCGTTTCCCGATCAGATTTGGGTTACAGCAGAAATTGGTGAACTTAAAGTTAACCGTAACGGGCATTGCTACATCGAGCTTGTTGCAAAAGACAAGAACACCGATACCATAGTAGCCCGCTCACGTGCAACAATATGGGCATGGCAGTTTCGCTTTATACAACCTTATTTTGAAACCACCACCGGACAGGCACTTACGTCAGGAATAAATGTATTGGTTTCAGTTACGGTTGAGTTTCACAATGTTTACGGATTGAGCCTGAATATTAAAGATATTGACCCGGCATACACGCTCGGCGATATGGCCCGAAAGCGACAACAAGTTATTGACCGCCTGACCAAAGAAGGCATTTTCGACATGAACCGTGAGCTTGAATTCCCCGAAATTCCATCACGCATAGCCATCATTTCATCGCCCACAGCCGCCGGATACCAGGATTTCATGAACCAGCTTACAAGCAACCGTGCAGGGTATCAGTTTTATACTAAACTTTTCGAGGCCACCATGCAGGGAAACAATTGCTCAGTTTCCATTACTGAGGCACTTGACTTTGTATATGCTTACGAAGATTTATTCGATGTGGTGGTGATCATTCGTGGTGGCGGTTCACAAATGGATCTAAGCTGCTTTGATGATTACGAACTATCGGCTCACATTGCACAATTTCCTATACCTGTGCTAACCGGTATAGGTCACGAGAAAGATGAATCGGTAGCCGATATGGTCGCGTTTCAGAAACTGAAAACCCCTACAGCCGTTGCTGAATTCCTCATTGAAAGAATGGAAAACACAGAAGACCATGTGAATGAACTGGAACAGTTTTTTATTAAGGAAGTGAATGAACTTCTCAGTCGCGAGAAGCAACGCGTTGAAGATGCCACCCGCTTATTCAAGCCCCTTATAAAATCAAACATTGAGCGAAGCTCCTACAGGCTCGGAAACCTTGCAAGCCGTGTAAAACCATTAATCGGAGACATTATTGAACAAGAAAGGTTTACATTGTCGAACCAGTCTGAAAAGCTCAAAAACCTGTCTTTGTCGTTTTTTAAAGATTCGAAAAATAAACTGCAAGAGCTTACATCCGAAACGGTATATATAAACAAGATAACGAACCAAATTTCCTTGCAAAACCTGACGGAAAAAGAACAAAAACTCAAACATTTATCGGCACGTACTTTCGAAAATGAACTTCATAAAATTGATTGGCTCGAAAGAAACAAAAAGCTTATCGACCCGAAAAACATTATGAAAAGAGGGTTCAGCATTACCAAGAAAAACGGCAAAGCCATTAAAAACGCTTCGCAACTGGATGACGGCGATACCATCGAAAACGTATTTTACAAAGGCAAAGTAGAATCAGTGGTGAAAAAAGGATAATGGGTGACGCGAGCTCCGACCCGCGTTAAAAGTAACAGTATAAAACAACAGATTGAAAATATATTGTCCCTTTTGAAAACAACAGATTAGAAATCTGTCCTCCTCTTATCACAACCTGCAACATCAAAGCGCTAAAAGGACCCCGCTTTTTTAAAGGGGGGGTTAAAAACCTCCCTTTTCGGTTAAAACCCATCATTATAAACACACTATCCCTTTTGAAAACACGGATTAGAAATCTGTCTTCCTCTTATCACTACCTGCAACATCAAAGCGCTAAAAGGACCATGCTTTTTTAAAGGGAAATTTTTTTCCTATCTTTAATATCACCCAAATAAACCAAATCATGGAAAAAGAATTCTACAAGCGCAACTTGCCACATTACAACAGTCCAGGCCAAAATTATTTTGTGACTTTTATTTTAAAAAGTTCAGTACCTTCCATTGTTTTAAAAGAAAATAAGATAAAACTTGAGATGGCAAGGAATCAGTTCGACCATGCCGTGAAGTTGAATAAAACTGATAAAGAGTTATCAGCGTTCAAAGAAAAGATTTATGAATTGAAAAAAGCACAGGCTAAGCAAATAGAAAAAATACTGCATAATAATCGTCATCCTGAAGTTGATTTGAGAAAAACCATCAACCTTAATAAAATCCTTGAATCTCTGCATTTTTGGGAAAACAATAGGGTTGAGAATATTGCCTGGAGTGTCATGCCCAATCACGTACACTGGGTGTTTCACCTAAAGGAGAAGGATCAATTTAATCAATTAACAAATTTTGGAAAACTCATGCAATCGGTGAAACGTTTTACCGCGAATTCAATCAATAAGAATGAAGGGAGAAAAGGATCATTATGGTTGGATGAAAGTTTTGATACCACAGTTAGAAATGAATATCATTTACACAATGTGATTAACTATACTTTGCATAATCCGGTAAAGGCTGGATTGGTAAGAAACTGGCAAGACTGGAAAGGTAATTTTGTTAGTGAAAAATATCAGGACGAAGTGGATGATGGTTTTGGAAAAACAACAGATTGAAAGTATTCACACTATCCCTTTTGAAAACAACAGATTGAAAATCTATTGTCCTCTTACCGCAGCCTGCAACTTCAAAACGTTAAGAGGACCCCGCTTTTTTAAAGGGGGTTAAAAGCCTCCCTTTTTGGTTAAAACCCATCATTATAAACACACTGTTCCTGTTGAAAACACAGATTAGAAATCTGTCCTCCTCTTACCGCAGCCTGCAATTTCAAAACGTTAAGAGGATCCCGCTTTTTTAAAGAGGGGGTTTACTTCATTCGAATAAAAGGAAACCACACAGATTAGGGTACAATCCTCCTCTAGCATTAAATCCACCCACACTAATTTTTATCATTAATTGCCTCTGATATTTCACGTAAATTTAGTTCAATTTTAAAACTAAATTTATGTTAAACCCAATATTTCATTATGGCGAAGATATCCTGACGGTTGGCATTGCCATCGATATACTTCATGATAAAACTCGTGGAATTCTTTCAGAAAAAGCACGTGCAAAAGTTCAAAAGAACCGCGATGTAGTTGCCGCAATAGTTCATAATAAAAAAGAAGTTTATGGTGTTAACACGGGATTTGGCCCGCTTTGTACAACCTTAATAGGCGAAAAAGACACAAAGAAACTTCAATATAATTTACTGATGAGTCACAGCGTGGGAGTGGGCAACCCAACTACCCCCGAAATTGCCAAGCTGATGATGGTGCTTAAAGTACACTCGCTGGCACAAGGTTATTCGGGCATATCCATAGAAACACTTGAACGCATTATCTGGCACATCGACAATAATATTATCCCGTATGTTCCCGAACAAGGCTCTGTCGGAGCCTCGGGCGACCTGGCACAACTGGCTCACCTCTTCCTTCCACTTATAGGGATGGGCAAAATATGGAATAACGGCCATGAAATGACTACCAAAGATTATTTCAAAAACCAAAACATTCAACCGGTAGAACTTGGCCCCAAAGAAGGATTGGCACTCATTAACGGCACTCAATTCATGTTAGCCAATGCAGTAATGCTGGTTGAGCGCATGCAAAATTGCCTTGACCATGCCGATATTATCGCGGCCATGAACCTCGAGGCCATGCTGGGCTCAGTGAAAAGCTTTGACGAAGAATTGCACACACTACGCCCGTATGCCGGAAATATTTATGTTGCCAAACGAGTACGCACCCTGTTGGAAAATTCAGAAATTGTGAAGTCGCATGCCAACTGCCACCGCGTGCAAGATCCCTACTCGCTACGCTGTATCCCTCAGGTGCATGGTGCTTCGCGCAATGCCTGGCTGCACCTCAAAGAAATCATACAAATAGAACTCAATTCGGTAACCGACAACCCCATCATTTTCAGTGAACACAAAACCATTACCGGTGGCCATTTTCACGGACAGCCCATCGCCATCCCCATGGATTATGCAGCTATCGCGGCTGCCGAACTGGGTAACATTTCTGACCGCCGCGTCTACCTTTCGCTAACCGAAAGTGTGCCGGGGCTACCCAAACTTCTAATGAAAGAAACCGGCCTAAACTCCGGATTTATGATTCCGCAATACACCACCGCCGCCCTCGTGAGCGAAAATAAAAGCATGTGCTTTCCTGCCAGCGCCGACAGCATACCCACATCACTCGGGCAGGAAGACCACGTAAGCATGGGTTCCATCAGCGGTCGTAAAGCTTTGCAAATTGTTGATAACCTTGAAAAAATACTGGGAATTGAACTTCTTACCGCGGCACAGGGTTTTGATTTCAGAAGACCTTTAAAATCGGGTATTCTTATGGATAAATGCCACGAATATGTACGCTCAAAAATTGCATTTGCCGACTCCGACCGGTATTTCGACCCCGATATTGATGAAGCCATTGATATTATCCGCTCTAAGGAATTGATAAAGATTACAAACGAAACAGCAAGAGAACAACACATCGACTTTAAAAATGAATACCATGAAACCTTCGGAATTTATTGAAAAATACGCCACACACCCACATTACAAAGCCCCTGTCGGCAAACAACTTCATGCCAAAAGCTGGCAAACCGAAGCTCCGCTTCGCATGTTGCTGAACAACCTCGACGAGGAAGTAGCTGAAGATCCTTCGAAACTGATTGTTTACGGAGGTACAGGCCAGGCAGCCCGCAATCCTGAGGCTTTGCGCAAAATCATTGAAATTCTGCTTGAACTCGATGAAGAACACAGTCTGCTGGTTCAATCGGGCAAGCCCGTTGGTGTAGTCCGTTCGCACACACAGGCGCCGCGTGTACTCATTGCCAACAGTAACCTCGTACCAGCCTGGGCCAACTGGGAACATTTTGAAGAACTCAAATCGCGCGGACTGATGATGTACGGGCAAATGACAGCCGGAAGCTGGATTTACATTGGCACACAAGGCATTTTGCAAGGCACATACGAAACCTTTGCCGAATGCGGTAAGAAATATTTCAACGGCGATCTGAAGCATCAACTTATCGTTTCGGGCGGACTTGGAGGCATGGGGGGAGCTCAACCCTTAGCTGCCACCATGGCCGGAGCTACTTTTCTTGGGGTCGACATCGATCCCGAACGAATTGAAAAACGCATCCATACGGGCTATATCGACCGGATTACAGCCGACTACGAAGAAGCAAAAACATGGGTGCTCGAATCGAAAAATAAAGGCGAAGCACTTTCGGTAGGATTGGTTGCCGATATTGGCGACATACTCGAAAAATTGCTTGCCGATAACATCACACCCGATATCGTTACAGACCAGACATCGGCACATGACCCGCTTTACGGATACGTGCCCAGTGGTTTCACGCTGGACGAAGCCATAAAACTTAGAGAAGACGACCCCGTTGACTACAAACAACTGACCATTAAAAGCATGGCACGACATGTTGGCTTTATGTTGCAAATGAAAGACCGTGGCAGCGTTGTTTTTGATTATGGCAACAACCTGCGTGAATTTGCACGACAGGGTGGCGAAGAACGTGCTTATGAATACCACGGTTTTGTTCCAGAATTTATTCGTCCATTATTTTGCGACGGCCAGGGTCCCTTTCGATGGGCTGCCTTATCGGGCGATCCCGAAGACATTTACACGACCGACCGCGCTTTAATGGAAGCATTTCACGAAAACACGCATCTTAAAAAATGGTTGAAAGAAGCACAACAAAAAGTAAAATTTCAGGGTCTTCCATGCCGCATTTGCTGGCTGGGTTACGGAGAACGGGAAAAAGCCGGTAAAATTTTCAATGAACTGGTACGCGACGGAAAAGTAAAAGCGCCCATTGTAATTGGCCGCGACCACCTCGACTGTGGCTCGGTGGCATCGCCCAACCGCGAAACCGAGAGCATGAAAGACGGCAGTGATGCTGTATCTGACTGGCCATTACTCAATCTGATGGCAAATACCTCGGGCGGAGCCACATGGGTGTCGTTTCATCACGGAGGAGGCGTGGGCATGGGCTATTCACAACATGCCGGCATGGTTATCGTGGCTGACGGCACCGACCGTGCCAAAGAATGCCTTACACGTGTTCTTCATAACGACCCCGCTTTGGGAATCTATCGTCATGCCGATGCAGGGTACGAAAAAGCAATCCACAACATAAAACACTTTGGTTTGGATTTTTGATTGACAATAATTTCAGGGTTTAAACTGATACTTGAACTTATTCAATCAACTCTCATTAGCGGGCTGGTTACAATCTGTTCATGTATAATTACTTCAAAACTATTTTCATTGTTGCATTCGGGGGCTGTATCACATTCGGCATATACATAAATTATCCGGCTGGTGGTAATTATTCCGCCCGCAGATAATTCCTCCCCTGTTCCTCCCGGTCCGGTGAAGTAATTACCGATATTTAGCGGTGGGAGTTCGTAAGCGCCACATACTTCAACATCTTCAGGGGCATCAACATCAATCGGGATACAATCAACCAGACCGTAAAGACTAAAATCATCGATTCTGAACGTACCTAATTGAGATGCTGCCTCAGACAAGCCCATACGAATGGTAACATTGCCCGTTAAACCCGAAACTGGGTTCAGCACTGTTGTTCTGCCTACATGCTTACCATAAGTTGGCGAAATACCAATCCCTATTTCTATTGAATTGGCAGCCAACGACCACAATGAAGGCCCTTTATCACTTCTCTGCCGCCAAAAATTAAAGCCCGATATCATCATTTGATAACCTTCGCGTACTTCAAGTGACAACACAAATTCGGGATTTCCCATCAAGTTATTTGCAGAAATAGCTTTACTAGGATTACCTTTTGCTCCGGCATACACAAGCCACTCTTCATTGGTATTTGTCCACGATGAATTCTGCAGGTTTTCATCTATTTCAATCGGCATTTCCGCGTAAGGATGATCTGCAAATTCGCTTTCACCAAAATTATGAAAGTATAAAACCGGGTATTCAACATTGACATGTAGTTCAGAGGACATTGACCCTGTTCCGCACACATTTGTACCTGAAACCGATATCAAAAAGTCATTTTCACCAGCTGTAACCACTACCCCATCCGTACCGGCTCCTTCCGTTCTTATAGCATCTCCGTTAATGTTCCACTCATAATCATCGGCCCTGTCGATGGGAGCAATTTGGTAAACAAGCCCGTTTTCACCGGGATAAGTCTCATTGTTGCCACTGATCATACCCGGTACAGCCGGCACCATGCAATCTCTATCAAAAACATAACCTTTAAAAACAAAATTTTTCACACTAAACGTACCTTCATCAGTTGATGCGCCCCATGCATATAACCTGAGCTCAATTGGTTCATCAACTTCCTGAAAATCTTCACTTGCTAAATCAATATTTCCCCCATCAATAGCCGGCATACCAATATCATCTGTAAAATCATCAATACTTGAACGTAATACCACATTAACAGGACCGGTTTTACTTTTTTGGGCCGTATATTCAAAAGAAAGAAAATCGATGTAACAATTAGTGCCGGGTGTTATGGTAAACGTAAAATATCGCATTTCATCCAACTCCGTAGTATTCCACAAACGGGCATTATACCGATCCTGTGCCTCATTACCTTCGATAGCATCACTCCGTCCGATACCTGAGAAAGTGAGATATTCATTTACTGTTTGTCCTGCAGTAAAAGGATTAGCAAGACTCGGATTTTCATCAACAATGGCGTTTTCAATAATGGTCTGGCTGAATGAAAAAGAACAAACAACTAAATAAAAACCGGTTAAAACAGTTTTAATAAAAGTATTGTTTTGGAGGCGGCATTTTATACTCATGGGGGAACAAGTATTTGTTTGCTTCCTAAAATTAATATATTTAAATCATTAATACAAATATGAATATAAAATTATACCTGACCACACCAAATACCTCCCGAAAAAGGCTGTTCAATCAACTACAACTTACTCAAAAAAATTATCTTTGGGTTAATTAAATATCACACCAATGACCAACAAAAAAAATAAAACAGTTCACATTACAAAAGCATCGGGAGAACAAGAGCCGTTTTCACCTGAAAAACTGGCTCGTTCGCTTGAGCGATCGGGAACCGACACGGATGTCATCGAACATATCGTTTCGGATATTCAATCGTGGATTACCGACGGGATGAACACTCATAAGATTTACAAACATGCCTTTTCGTTATTACGCTCGCGCAAATACGCCACAGCATCGCGTTATAAACTAAAACAGGCCATTATGGAACTCGGCAATACCGGTTACCCGTTTGAACACCTTATTAGCCGCGTTTTGGAAACACAGGGCTACAAAACTCAAACCGGCATTGTTGTGCAGGGGCGCTGCGTAACGCATGAAGTGGATGTAATTGCCACAAACAAACATAAACAGATATTGGTAGAATGTAAATACGCACAGGATGCCGGAAAACCGGTGAGCGTTAAGGTACCTCTTTATATTCACTCACGGGTGGAGGATATTATCAAAAAACGCGAAACATTGCCCGAGTTTAAAAACTTCACTTTTATCGGCTGCATAGCCACGAACACACGTTTTACAAGCGATGCCACTGATTACGGCAAATGTAACGACATGTTTCTTCTAGCCTGGGACTACCCGAAAGGAAACGGTTTGAAAGACATTATCGACCGCGAGAAAATTTACCCGGTTACCGTGCTCAACAAGCTAACCAAAGCCCATAAGCAAAAACTCATGGATACTGGTATTGTTATCTGCCGGCAAATCACTGCCAGTCCTGATATGCTTAAGCCCCTTCAGTTGAACGACAAACGCACTAAAGATGTGCTTGATGAGATACATCAGCTGACACGGTAAAAATCATACCAAACCATGACAT
>JAQIDF010000419.1 GCA_027858145.1 Prolixibacteraceae bacterium
TGATGAAAAGCCCTGAAACGCTCTTCATTGATGCGGCTGTAATCGAGATATGGCCCGCCTGAAGCCTCCCAGGCCTCAACAAGCGCCGTCTTCTCCAAATCATATGGCGTATAAGGCAAACCACCAACAAAGCGCCATTTTGCGCCAACACTCCAGTCGTTTTTCAATTTGTAAGTGGCAAACGACGTTAATAAGTGCTTGCTATCCCAGCTCGAAGGTATATACTCACCGGAATCGACATTCTTAAATTCACTTCGCACCAGGGTGTAAGATACACTACCCGTAAGGTTTTTCTGATTGTTAATACGTGCCAGCACTTCCATTCCATAAGCACGTCCTTCAGAAATCGACAACACCTCTTCATCGCCCAGCACACCGTAACCTGCACCTTTATTGGCTAAACTGATTCGGTCGTTGACCGAAAAAGGATAATCGTCATACGTTTTCAGAAATCCTTCAACGCTGTATTGCACAACCTGGCTCGGCTTGTATTCAAAACCGGCAATGTAATGGTTTGAACGAATGTATTTCAAACCATTGTCTTTATTTACAAATTCATCGTTTTGTTCATAACCCAGCGATGTATAAGGTGGCAATTGAAAGTAACGGCCATAATTCGCGTTAAAACTAATATCGCCGGTAAGGTTATACGACAATGACACCCGTGGTGAAAACTGGTCGAACATATTGCTCATGCCCGACGAGTAATTATTCGCATCAAAACGGGTTCCGACTGAAACGACAAGATCATCGGCTAAAAAGTTACGGCTCACCTGCCCATACAGCCCCCATTTGATCACGGTAATATCGGTATCGTAATTTATTTCGACTTGTTGCCCGCCATAAAAACGCTTCTGATAGGTATCGTTCGTATATCGGGCAACATCGGTATTAATACCATAGTTGAGCTTCCAGGTTCCTATGCGATTGGTGTTTTCTACGCGCAACTTATTTTCTATTTCATTTGAATTATAATCCAATGTCAGGTTATCGGGGTTGCTTTCATCATTTTCAAAATATTTAATCGATTGATTGTTCAAGTGGTTACGACTCAGTGCCACGGTAAAGAAACCATTATCGTGGAAATGCTTGTAAACACCTCCAATAGTATAGGTCCATTGTTCATTTACAGCAATATTGTTGAGAATAAACCGCTGTGTCGTATCCGGATTTTCAATATCCCGGTTTAAATCAAACAAGTCAATTGCCCCGATTCCGATAAATGTAATTTCATTTTTCTGGTCAATGCGGGTTTTTACCTTAAACTGAGCATCGTTAAAAGTAGGCAGAAATGGTAATTCAAGCACCCCAAAAAGAAACTTCAGGTACGAACGGCGGGTTGAAACGATAAAAGTTGTCTTTTCACCAATTGGCCCGTCGAGCGTTGCCGTTACCTCGGATGCCCCCAGCGAAATCTGAAACTTTAAATCTTCGCTGTTACCATCAACCTGGCTAAACTCAAGAACACCGCTAAGCGCATCGCCGCGATTTGAAGGGAAAGCCCCTGAGTAGTAATTAACGCTTCTAATAAAGTCGGCATTAATAATTCCCACCGGACCTCCCGAAGCTCCCTGCGTGGCAAAATGGTTAATATTTGGCACTTCAATGCCATCGAGATAAAAAACACTCTCGGAAGGACCTCCACCCCTGATGATAATATCATTCCGGAATGCCGGTGTTGACGCCACTCCCGGGAACGACTGTATTACCTTTGATATGTCGCGGTTAGCACCCGGGTTGGTTTCAATTTCGCCAACGCTGATGCTCCGTAATGAAACCGGGCTCTCTTCGGTTTTTCTGAAAGGACTCGCTTTTACGGTAACCTCTCCTATTTCCTGATTCGATTCCTCCATTGGTATGGTAATATTTGCCACATTGGCATTACTAACTTCAATTTCATCTGAAACAACATCTTCGTACCCGATAAATGATACCGTCAAGCGAATAAATCCGGGCTTCAACCCAAAAAGTTGAAAGTTCCCATCAAGGTCGGTTACCGAACCAAGTGTTGTACCCATTACCACGACGTTCACAAAAGGAAGCGGCTCATTAGTGGTAGCATCAACTACCTTCCCCTTAACAACACCGTCCTGCGCAATGGCAAAAAATGATAAAGCTGACAATAATATGGTTATAAATATTTTCATTTTAATCTTCTCTTTCAGTTCTTATTCTTCACTAATTTTCACCAACACTTTATGCACAATATTTTTTGCCGTTGTAAGTGTCGTGATGTCCGTAAACAACTCGCCGTTACTTCCATCGTAATGACTGTGGCCGATGGGGTTCAGGTAATACTCCTTGCCGGGGTCGCTTTTGTCGACAGTTACTGCATAAACCAATGCGGGCTGGCATGATGATTTATAATCGGCATTATCGGGATACAGACTGTTATGCCAGTATTCATTCCAATCCCAGGTCTGATTGACTTCCATCAGCATCCTGAACTTGTCTGGCAATTCATTCGTAGCTATAGCCTTTAACACAAAATCGTCAGATGGCGTAGCCCCCGAAATAGCATCAGCTATCGGATAATCGGGCGTTGGAAGAATTTGCCCATTGTCGTCCATCAACCCTTTTTTATGTAACCAATATGGCAAAGTAGCCGGACGTTGGGCTTTACCGGGCTTATTATCCCAGGTTCCATCCCCTAAATCGGCATAACCATAAATACCTGTTGCCACGTATTCGGTTACAAAAAGTGTTTCAATATAATTTCCTTGAAGATCTTCAACCCAGATAGCAAAAGTGGGGTGGTTATGCTCTGTCCCCCCATAAAATGAGACAACCAGTTCTGTTCCGTCTTTACCCGAATTGGATACTAAGCGCTCAGGCTCTATTGGTGCAACCTTCCTGTTTAGGCAGGCACCGGTCATTAGCAACATTATTATTCCTGTAAAAAGTTTTATTCTCATTTTTTTTGATTTTGTTTTTAAGATTGAAACGATAAACATTTCATTTTGTTCAATTTTTGTTTAAGTATTTTAAGTTATTATTTATACATTTCATGAGATCTACAAATGATACAACGACTATTACTTTTTTATTACCAATGACTAAAAATTATACCTTTGTAACACATAAATTTCACAGAATGGACTGGAATCAATTACTCTCGATAAAACGTTTGGGAAAACCTACTTCGGGCAAGATAACCCATGACTCGCGCACACAATTTCAACGCGATTACGACCGCCTCATTTTCTCGTCGCCCTTTAGGCGGCTGCAGAACAAAACACAGGTTTTTCCGCTCCCGGGCAGCGTGTTTGTTCACAACCGACTAACACACAGCCTTGAAGTGGCAAGCGTAGGACGCTCGCTGGGCAATATTATTAGTATGAAGCTCGAAGAAGGTGGCGAAGACCACCCGTTGCTGGGTGAAATTGGCGCTGTAGTTGCAGCTGCCTGCCTGGCTCACGACATGGGTAACCCACCATTTGGACATTCGGGCGAAGATGCCATAAAGGCCTATTTTGAGACCGGAAAAGGCAGGTCATTAAAAACTGAAATGAGCGATGCACAATGGAAAGACCTGGTTTATTTTGATGGTAACGCCAACACATTACGGGTTCTGAGCCACCAATTCAAGGGACGCCGTGCCGGAGGCTTTGCCCTCACATATACCATGCTGGCTTCAATTGTAAAATATCCCTACGAATCACTTATAGCCCCGAAACCAAAGTTCGGTTTTTTTCAAAGCGAAAAAAAAATATTTACTGAAATTGCTGAAGATCTGGGTCTTAAACGTATTGACAACAATGGCATTCAATACGCACGCCATCCATTGGTTTACCTTGTGGAGGCTGCCGATGACATCTGTTATCAGATTATGGACGTTGAGGATGCCCACAAACTTAAAATACTATCGTACAACGAAACCCGTGAGCTTTATTTCAACTTTTACCATAAAACCAACGATGCCGGGGTAATTAGCAGCATCGAAAAAACGATGCAGGAAGTCACCGACCCCAACGAACAAATTGCTTATTTGAGGGCCGGTGTAATTAACAAGCTGATATTCGACTGCGTACAGGTATTTCTGAATAATTATAATACCATTATGAACGGATCATTTACCGGATCGTTAATCAACAAAATCCCGGAGACCTCAGATCAGGCAATGCACAAAATTAAAGAAGTTTCTATCCAACGCATTTACTCCGACCAATCGGTTATCGATATCGAACTGGCGGGATATAAAGTTATAAGTACCATTACCGACCACTTTGTTAATGCTGTCACTACCGAAAGCATTTACAACAAAAAGCTAATGAAACTCTTTCCCGAACAATTCCTTACTGATTCGGATGACTGTTATTCAAAAGTTCAGTCGGTAGTTGATTTTGTGTCGGGGATGACTGATGTATATGCACTCGACCTTTACAGGAAAATTACAGGAATAAACATCCCTGGCATTTAATTATTAAAAATACCCGTCATGCAAAAAAAACATTTTATCATCATAATGATATCTCTTCTCTTTTTTGGTTGCAAAGAAGAAAATGTAGAACCTACTGACGATTCATTGTATGGTCTGATAAATCAATATCGACAAGAACAAGGGTTAAGCGCTGTCCCTTATTCTATATCCCTCACGATTGTTGCCGAAACCCACATTGACGACCTTATTCAGTATTACACCATAGATGAAACCTGCAACTTGCATAGCTGGTCTGAAAATGGCAACTGGGCCTCCTGCTGTTACACCAGCGACCATGAGCAAGCTGAATGCATGTGGAACAAACCACGTGAACTGACAAGTTACGAAGGCGCCGGATATGAAATTGCAGCTTATAAAAGTAGTGGCATAACGGCTGAAAGGGCTCTTGAATTATGGAAAAATTCAGATGCACACAACAATATAATTTCCAATCAGGACATATGGACAAACATTGAGTGGAAAGCAATGGGCACAGCGATTAAGGGCGACTATGCAGTTGTATGGTTCGGAGAAGAAAAAGAGCCTGAATAATTTTGCCGCAACAAATACCACTTCATAATTTAATATTACATTTGAAGCAATGGACTATATTACAAATCTACATAACCTAGAAGAATTTCAGGATTTTGACAACCTTGAGCTCATTGCCAAAGAAGTTGTTGAAGGTTTTATTACCGGGCTGCACCGAAGCCCTTTCCATGGTTTTTCGGTTGAGTTTTCAGAGCACCGCCAATATAACGAAGGAGAATCGACCCGCAATATCGACTGGAAACTTTACGGACGTTCTGAACGATTGTACGTGAAACAGTTCGAGGAAGAAACGAACCTGCGCTGCCAGTTTGTTATCGATACTTCATCATCAATGCTTTTTCCTTTTAAGAAGGGACGGAAGCAACAAATGAACAAGCTGTCTTTTTCGGTTTACTGCACGGCTGCCATCATTTACATGATTCGTCGCCAGCGCGATGCATCGGGACTAACGCTTTTCTCAGATAAAGTGGATTTTCATGCCGATGCCCGTTTGTCATCGGTACACCTCGACCTATTGTACAGCGAACTTTCAAATTTACTGAAACCGGAGAAAGCTGAACTGAAAAAAGGGACAAATGCCGTTGAAGTTCTCCATCAAATTGCCGAGAACATCCACAAACGTTCGATGGTCGTTATTTTTTCCGATATGATTGAATCGAGCGACCCCGACGATATTTACCAGGCGCTGCAACATTTACGCTACAATAAGCACGAAGTGGTACTGTTTCATGTAACCGATAAGGAACACGAAGAAGAATTGATATACTCCAACCGTCCACACCGCTTTGTCGACCTTGAAACCGGCGAGCAAATAAAACTAAAGCCCCAGGATGTTAAGAAAGAATATGCCCTGGCGATGAAAAAATACGTAGATGAACTTAAGCTACGTTGCGCACAATACAGTATTGATGTGATAGAGGCCGACATCAACGATAACTTCAGGCACGTACTGCAATCCTATCTTATTAAGCGGGGAAAATTGGGATAAAAAAATAGATTGCCTGTTGAGACAATCTATTTTTCATCGATATATTAAATTATTTTTTTACTCTATTCACCTCGCACAGCGGCAATACCCGGCAATTCTTTACCTTCGAGATATTCGAGCAATGCACCACCTGCTGTAGAGATGTATGAAACATCATCGGCCAGTCCGAATTGATTGATACAAGCTACTGAGTCGCCACCACCAATAAGTGAAAAAGCACCTTTTTTAGTTGCAGCTACAATGGCATCACCAATCGCACGTGAACCTTTTGCGAAGGTCTCAAATTCGAATACACCAACCGGACCGTTCCAAAGAATAGTGCCCGACTCTTCAATAACTTTCATCATGTCCTTAATACTTTCAGGGCCGGCATCCAAACCTTGCCATCCGTCAGGTATCTCATCCGAAGGAACAACTTTAGTGTTGGCATCGTTTGAAAAATCGTCAGCCGCCAATACATCAGATGACAAAATTATTTGCACACCCTTTTCTTTAGCAAGCTTCTCGATATTTTTTGCCATATCAAGATAATCATCTTCGCATATTGAGTTACCAACTTTTCCGCCACGTGCTTTCACAAAAGTGTAGGTCATACCACCACCAATAATCAGGTTGTCAACCTTATCGAGCAGATTTTCGATAATAGTAATTTTTGAAGACACCTTAGCGCCACCCATAATAGCAGTTAGCGGGCGTGATGGCGAATGAAGCACTTTGTCGAGGCTTTTAATTTCGCTTCCAATCACATAACCGAACATCTTGTCGTTAGGGAAGAATTTAGCAATAACAGCGGTTGAAGCATGCGCGCGGTGTGCGGTACCAAAGGCATCGTTAATCCAGCAATCGCCATTCTTAGCAATCTGCTCAGCAAAAGCCTCATCGCCTTTTGTTTCTTCTTTATGAAAACGCAGATTCTCGAGAATTAACACTTCACCGGGCTTAACCTCACCGGCCATTTTTTGTGCTTCCGCACCAATACAATCAGGGGCTATTTTTACGGTAGCCCCGTCAAGCAACTCAGAGAGGTGGTCAACAAGGTGACGTAACGAAAACTTATCCTCCGGGCCTTCCTTTGGGCGGCCAAGGTGCGACATGATAACCGGAGAGCCTCCTTTTTCAATCACTTTTTTAATGGTTGGAAGCGCGGCTCTCATACGCGTATCATCGGTAATCTCGAATTTTTCGTTTAAAGGCACGTTGAAATCAACGCGTATCAATGCCCTTTTCCCTGAAAAATCATATGTTTCAATTGTTTGCATTGTATTGAACTTTAGTTAGAAAATTAAACCCAAAGATAAAAATTTCTGACCTTAAAAAGAGTAGCCGGGGGTATTAATTAAGTTGATTAACATTTAAAAAACGTCAATTATTCATCCATTTTGTTCCCATAAGCCAAATCGCCTGCATCGCCCAATCCGGGAACGATATATTTTTTCTCATCCAACTCAGGGTCAATTCCTCCTACCCATAATGTACAGTGGTCTGACGGTAATTTTTCACGCACATAATCAACGCCTTCCTGACTGGCAATAATTGCTAACAGGTGAACATGCTTCGGCCTTCCTTTTCTATGCAGGGCATGGTAACTAACTTCAAGTGAAGAACCGGTTGCCAGCATCGGGTCGGACAAAATTACCACCTTATCTTCAAGTGATGGCGAGGCTAAATATTCAAATTCAATAACAAATTCTTTGGTATCGACATATTTCCGGTAGGCCGAGATAAAAGCGTTGCCACTACGGTCGAAGTAGTTTAGCAAGCCCTGATGCAACGGCAAACCGGCACGCAGAATGGTTGCAAGTATCGGAAACGATTCGGGCAAATTAATATCAACCTTCCCCAGTGGTGTTGTTACTTCTTTTGATTGATATGTGAGTTTTTTACTAATCTCATACGCGAAAATTTCGCCTATGCGTTCAATATTTTTACGAAAACGTAAAGGGTCGTTTTGAACGCTCACATCTCTTATTTCAGCAATAAATTGATTGAAAACAGAATTATTGTCACCAAGGTTTATTATTTGCATTTTATCTTATTTATGGTTTCTATTAAAAATAAACATACTTTCAGGTAAAAATTACGTCCCCGTCGCCCATTTGGAAAGCCAGTACCGAAACATCCGAATCAGATGCCAACTCATTAGAAATGGCAGAATATTTAGGCAAATCAGTTGAAAAAATAAATTGATTTTTTTTACTAAGATATGCACTTAATGCTTCATGAAATGTAGTAACACAACACAATGTTTTATCCTGCCGAAGTAGGTTGGCAACCCAATTGCCTATTGAACCAATGGCCTCATCTGAAGCATAAACATATTGAATTTTCAGATGATTATCGCGTATGCTCGCATTGAAAATCCCAACCTGTTTTTTCTTATTAAAAACCCGTATCCACTTTTGTTCAAACCGCTCAACGGCATACGAAAAATAATAACGCTTCATTATTTCAGGATGAGCTTCTTTTACCGGGATTACCCACTGGTTTGCAGCAATCCAGTTAAAATCTTCAACTGTCCGTGGTGCTGTCCACTTATCATTAAACAACTTTATAAAACCTGCATCGGTTTTGTCCAACTTGTCTACAGTATTAAATGTATAACCCCGCAAATCTTCATCTGACTTGAAGGCATTCAGCAATTGAACAAAAACATTTGCAGTAAAATCTATTGCTTTAAACAACAACTTAATATGCTGCAAATACTTCTTTTTGCGTGGCAAAACTTCCGACAAAACAAACCGGCTGTACCCTCTGAAACCAATGGTAGTTTTATGGTTGCACAGCCTGAGTTTTTCAATAATCTCCACGGTATGGGGTGTCATTTCTGAAAAAAGTACTTTCCGGTCCCAGTTTTGGATAAAAGTGAACAGCAACTTCATCGAAACCCCCGCCGGTGCTCCTTTGCGTACCCACCAACATGAATTCCATGCACATTTTTCGCCATTCAGCGTAAAAGGCAATGCGCCGATATAACCTGCAATTGCATTGTTTTCATCACGGGCAACTGTTAGTACCACATCATCGGCGTGCAGGTGCGGATTTTTCTTTTGACTATACACACGAACCGGAGATATTGGCATAACATCACTACGAAGATATTGGTCTCCCTCAATCCACTCCTCCAGTTCTGTTATGGTATAATTCTTAATCTCCACTGCTTATTTTTTTCGCTGTTTCACAAGGTCACAAATATCCCCAACCGTCTTCAGGTCGAGTATCTCCATGAAATCAAATTTAACACCAAATGCTTTTTCAATTTCGGTAATAATCATCATGTGGTGAAGCGAGTCCCACCCCTCAACATCATCGGAAGTTGTTCCGAGCTGAATATCAGCACCGGGCTGATTGACAATTGCTCTTACTATCTCTTTTATTTTTTCAAAAATCTCAGTATCCATCATTCAAATCGTTATAGCTTTACTAACACACCCACCTTTAAAAAGTGCCTACTTTCCAATAAGTGCTTATCGGGTCTGTAATTTTAAACCCCATATTGTGGTACATCTTTTGGCCGGCCTCTGATGCATGCAACACAACTTTTTCAGTACCACAATCAAAACAATTTTTAATCAATACTGAAACCAGCGACGATGCATACCCATTTCCCCTGTGTTCGGGCAATGTTGCTATAAAATATATTCCGGCAACATTATCATTCAGATAGGCCAAACCGGCCGACACTGGCTTTTCATTTTCCCATGCAATAAAAACCTTGTATTTTTCATTTTCAAACCAATGTAAAAGTAGTCCTTCGGTATATTTCAAACTAGACAACATTACGTCTTTCACAATTTTTGCCCATTGCTGCATGGTTGATTTATCAATCACCGATTCTATTAACACAGATGAAGTTTCTTTGGCTGGATTAAAATCTTCGCTTGCAAGCATCATTCCCTGCCATCGGTATATTTCCCTGAAACCATTTTGCTCAAGAACACGGGATTGTTTTTCTCCACCATTGCTTTCAAAAACCCAAAAAGGCGGTATTTTATGTTTATTTATCCGTTCAACCACCCCCATAACTTCATTGGCGGGCACAGTTCCGATAAGTGAACGTGGCCAATGGTTTTGTGTATTGTTCACCCAATGCAGATAATTATCCTGCCCCCATTTTAACTGGCAGGATATGGCTGCATCGTGGTGCAGGTCAACCATATTTTGCAATACCTGATCATTCATTATCAATCATGTTTTTAAGTTTGCGGCGGTCGGTTTTGCCGGTTTGCAATAACGGAATTTGTTTCAGGCAAACAACCTTGTGAGGCACCATGTAAGCCGGCACATGTAATTTCATCTGACTTATAAGCTCTTCTTTATCTGTTTCAGCACCTTCTACAAAAATAACAATACCAGCAGCAACATTGTCGTGTTTCAACGGCAAAGCAACTGCTTTTGCACCCGTGGCAACAGATGCATGATATTCTACTTCGCCCAGTTCTACCCTGTGTCCATTAATTTTCACCTGTGCATCGGCACGGCCAATAAACAGCAAATCGCCATCCTCGTCTTCCATCACGCGGTCGCCCGTTCGGTAAAAGCAATGTTGTTTATCTTCGATTGACCGCTCAAAAAATGCCTGCCGGTTCATTTCATCGTTATTCAAATATCCTTTTGCTACCTGCACTCCGGCTATACACAACTCACCTGTTTGTCCTTTTTCCACTTCATTTTGTACCGTATCGCATACCAAAAACATTACGCCCGGATAAGGCTTCCCTATTGACAGAATCCCATTATGTGTTTTATTCCTTTTGTTATCATCGAAAAAATAAGAGGTACAGTTAACTGTCGCTTCGGTAGGACCATAAACATTAATAATTTGTGCATTGGGAACACATTGTTGCCATTCAGAGGCCAGTTTTCCAGGTAGCCCTTCGGCGCCAAATAAACTATAACGCACCCCGGGCAAATGAATACGTTCAAAATAAGGTTTTAAATAAGAAATAGCCGACGGAGTCATTTTCAAAAAAGTAATGTCATTCTCCATCAACGACTTCATCATATTAATGTACGTAACGCCGGTGGGAGGAAGCGTGTAAACCGAAGCTCCAAACAGCAAAGGCCACACGTAACACTGAATCGACGCATCGAAGGTTGGTTCGTAAATATCTAAGAAACGATCGTTTTCACTTAACGAATAGGGCTGTTCAGATAAAGCCCCAAAATAGGCATCAAGGTTTGCCCGGGTGATACACACACCCTTGGGATGACCAGTGCTTCCGCTTGTAAAAAGCACATACAAGTCAGTAGAACTATCAACCGGAACAAGAACAGGTTTATTATTCACAAAATGAACCTGCAACGAGGCAACAACATCTACTTCGGTTTCAATATTATCATTCTCCGCATCAAAAGCCGTTTGAACACCAGCCATGCTAAAAATTTCACTTAACCGTGAAGGTGGATTTGCCGGACTTACCGGAACCGATGTTTTCCCCGCCAACCAAAGGGCAAAAATAGCGGCATAGGTATCGATATGATTCCGGGCAACAACACCAAAATACTGCTCGCCGGCTTTATCATTAATTGTTTTCTGAAAAGCGGCAATCCTTTGTCCTAACTGAGCATATGAATAATGCCCACCTTCGATAACAAAAGCGGTACGGCCACTGAATTTTTCAAAATTCGCCATTATTTTTTTTAGGAAATCAGCCATGCACCCAATTAATGTTTCACTTCATTTTTGCCTGTTAACGAACGTACAAAGTAATAGAAATATTCAAAATGAAGGGTTTTTTGCACCGACCAATTACGCAATTCAACCGGCACCCGTTGATAATTCATTGATTCACTGTCGGGTTTTAAACCGGAAGTTCCAAAAGTCGCATCCACTATACCCGATTTTTTCAAGCGAGCGAAAAACGGTTGCAGCAGACCATCATCTGTAAAAGGAAAAGCAAATGCTTTCATCTCCGGGTGGAAATGTTCTTCGAGCCATTGCATTGTATCGCTCACATGTCTTAATTGTTCATCCTCACTGAGTTTCCACATTTCGGGATGCGCCATGCTGTGACCACCAATTAAAAAACCATCGTTGTGCAATGAGGAAAGTTGCTCCATGCTCATATATGGCTCATAATGTGGGAAGTCGATTCCATGTTTTGCTGCAAGTTTGTCAAGCTCCACCTCCTCATAAAAAAAGTACTTTTTACCACCTCTTTCCAAAACACCGTCAGCTTCGAGAATCGAGCGTTTAAAGCGATGAAACAGTTTCTTATTGTCAACAAAACCGGGGCTTACAAAAAAAGTTGCCGGAATCCCTTTTCGTTTCAGAATAGGTGCTATTATCGAATAGCATTCTTCCAACCCGTCGTCAAATGAAAGGTGCATTTTACGATTATCGGGTTTTTCAATAATATTTTCGAGTGATACGGGGTCAAAATAACGAAGCAAGTAATCCAGCTCCTTCTCAAATTCGGCAGCCGTGCGGACTCTGTAGCTGTTTATGTAAGGCAATTTCTCATCGCTCACTACATGGTAGAAAGGTAAAAACGGGGGATAACGGTAACTTCCCCTCAGCATCTTAAAAGGTAATAACCGGGCTATTTGTGCAATGCTATTTTTTAAATCTTCGTTCATTTATTGATTCGTATCAAGACACAAGCATCAAGTATAGAGATTTTATTTTTTTATCAGCCTTAAAAAGTAAGGCAAGTTGTTGTATTTTAATTGTTGATAATGTTCGGGTTGGGCTCCAAAGCCACTAAAAAAACGAGCGATACCGTCAATATTTGAACCTTCAAAATCGAGCAAAAACGGGGTGTTAGCATAGTCACGAATAAAACGGTCAACAATTGCAAACATGGCTCTTTTCTCTTTTCCAGATGGTGATGAAACCGAATTGTGATATATGAACCGCTTCTGTTCAAACAAGAAAAATGCAGCTGCACACAACTCATTAGGTCCGGCATAAGCACCATAAACAATGCCACGCTGCGAGGCTACTGATTTGGTTACAATTTTTCGAAGCGCCACACGATGCTTCGATGTATATTCTTTACCTGAAAGCTGTTCTTTAAACGATAAAAACTCGTGAGCCGGCACCCCCGCCAACACATCGTTCTCACGTTTTGCTTTACGCGAATATCTTTTAGCGTGCGATGAGTATCCGGCAAAAATCCGGTCGTATGAATTCTTTAACGGCAGGATATAATTCACCCCTTCAGAAATCTCCAATTTATCGTTAACCTTCACACTCAATGAGTTCATCGAAATCTCAAAAAACCGCACAAGTTCTTTTAGTTTAGAAATAAACTGAGATGTTATCTCGGGTGTGGCCGTCGGAAAGATGCCTTGCTGCTGCGCATAAACAGGCTGAAAAATATAGCGGATACCAAGTTTCGAATCCAGACTCACCGGCATTACATAATCGTAATTACCCCAAATCAAACCCAGCCAGTCGGGATTAACAATATCGAGATACCAACTTTCGGCATAAACACGAGCATTGGGAGACGCCTTGACAACTATATCCCAGCGATCAATGTCAATCTCGTTATTATTTAACAGCTTAATCTCCATTACGATATTTTACAGCTTTTTCGGTCATTTTTAGATAAACATCGCGCCATCTTTGCCAGTTAGCAGTGCCGTGCAACGATTCGTTATGCCACAAACTCACAAAAGTACCGCCGCATTCAAATGTCTCCTGCATTAATTCATTAATTTTTTGCAAAGCTTCCGATGGTGTAAACCCGCGATAGTGCTTCAGGCTTACATCCATCACCACAAACGGGTAAACCATTAACTTTGTTGTTTGATTCTGCAAGAGGTCGAAAAACGAAAATGGTGTGGCAAGCGAAGCCCTGAAGCCCGGCTTATCGGCATAGCCCATTGAGTAATCTGCTTTGATGTTGTTTTTCAGAAGTTCGCGGTATGTATCAGGCAACTTCAGCATTAAATAGTGCTGCCGGCTCTTTGTAACCCGATGCTTCAAAATGCTTTGAAGCCGCAAAATTTCAATGCTCAGTTTGTCGGAGCGCATATTAGTTTCGTAAGAAGGATGAATGCCAACATCTGCATTTTCAGATATACGGCGTATCAATCTACGCAAAAATGGATTGCGCCACGACAAGCTACGGTCGTGCACCCCCTTTTTATTTAACAGAAAGAAAAAAACCGGTGTAAGCTTATATTTTTCAAAAAGACGAAGCAAAAAATCATAACTGTCGTAGGGGTCAGGTTTGGTACGAAATAACACTTTTAACCTGTTTTTTTCTTCAGAAAAACGGCTGTTCATTAAGTTGCGGATTCCCGACATAGAATTCCGGATCACCCCTTTAAACCGGTATGCAAAAGCATTATCGACATCGATGGTGGGCACATACCTGAATTCAGGCGTTGAATATTCAAACTCAGAGTATTCAGATTTAATTAAACCAGCAAGTTTGATTGCCCACTTGTTAATTAGCGGTTTTTCAAGAAAGTTGTTGTTAGCTGCCATGCTACCTTCTGCCTTAAAACGGCCATATTCATCGCTATTACCGGGCAGATATTCTTCGTACCGGCTGGCAAGGTAAAACGACGCGGCAAAAATATCGAAAAGAATAAAGGAGTTTTCAATTTGAAAAAACACCGGCAATGAATCCCACTCCGAAACTTTTGGTTCCAGGTTACGGATATCCTCTTCAAACAGCAATGTATGCGGGTGAATAGCCAGAGTGCCTTCAATTTGCTGCGGGGTATAATTTATTTTCACCCCGTCGGCCATCAGAAAATATTCTTTTGTTTGATAAAAAGCAACCGGCACTTTCAGTATGGTTTCAAAAACCAAACGAAATGCGTAATCAACTCGTGGCGTCTTATTTTCGGTTAAAACATTTATCATAACAATAGATCGTTAGATTTTAGACATGAGACAACAGACTTTGTTTGTAGTGTGCTAAGTATCAACAAATATAGTATTAATATTCATCCCCAAAAGACACGCCCATATTCCGGCATTTTTTCACCAAAGGGTCATCCTCAGTTACAAGGTTTAATTTTCCTTCTACTTCGGATAGCGGCACTGTTTTGAGACTGCTCCCGTGCATGGCAACCATCACACCATATTCTTCTTTGGCAATAACCTCAGCGGCGTAACTTCCAAAACGTGTGGCAAGAATTCGGTCGCTGGCTGTTGGACTACCGCCACGCTGCAGGTATCCCAGCTTGGTTACACGCGTTTCAACTCCTGTATATTCAGTAATACACTCGGCAATGTAATTTCCGGGGGTATTATCTTTCGGAACTTTAATTCCCTCGGCAACCACGACAATGGAATAAGGCTTTTTCTGCTCGAAGCGCTCTTCAATGTTTTTGCATACCGAGCGCACATTGTATTCAATTTCGGGAATGAGAATAATGTCACCCCCACCGGCCATTCCGGCATAAAGAGCAATCCACCCTGCATCGTGCCCCATTACTTCAATAATCATAGCCCGCTGGTGCGAGTTGGCTGTTGTGTGCAGTCGGTCAATTGATTCGGTTGCAATAGCTAAAGCCGAATCGAAACCGAAAGTAATATCCGTACCCCAAACATCGTTGTCGATTGTTTTTGGGATACCAATAACATTAAGCCCAAGCTCCCCAATTTTGGCAGCCGTTTTCATGGTTCCGTTACCTCCAATACAAATCAGGCAATCGAGTCCCAGGTCGTGGTAATTTTGCTGAATAAGCTCCGGCTTATTGATATTACCGTCGTTCTTACTTATTTTGAAAGGCTTTTCGCGCGATGTGCCCAATATTGTCCCCCCCAGGGTTAGAATTCCTGAGAGTTTATCAAGCTCCAACTCCACACACTCTTTATGTATAAGACCAGTGTAACCCGACACAAAGCCAATAACTTCCATTCCGTATTCAATAATTGCTGTTTTGCCAATACCCCTGATGGCAGCATTAAGCCCCGGGCAATCCCCTCCGGCTGTTAAAATTCCAATTCGTTTTGGTTTACTTGTCATTTTATATCATTTTTAATCCCAAAAGCAAAATTAACCAATTGTTGCTTACAATAAAGACTAAATCAAATTTAAACACATGAAACCAAAAACAACCATTAAATATCAGCATCTGCTAATTGCATTGATAATCATAATTGTATCAGGAATATACTTTAACAAAAACCTTATCAATGAATTCCCCTCCCACATCCATGCCTGGGCACAATCCGACCGTTATGCACTGGCTCTTGGCTTTACAAACAACAACCTTGACTTTTTCAAACCCGAAACCTTCACTCTTAACCATCAATTTCCTGATAAATGGACAACTCCAACTGAGAGTTCTGTTACGTCTGTTGACTTCCCGATACATGATTACATTCCGGCGGTAATAATGAAAATTACAAACAACCGGTCGCCCTGGATATTCAGGGTTTATATTTTACTTTACAGTTTTTTGGGATTATTCTTTCTTTTCAAATTGTCCTTTTTAATCACCAAAAGCTTTCTGAAATCAATACTCACAACACTTTTTGCTGCCACTTCCCCGATTTTCATATACTATCAGAGCGGCTTTCTGCCTACCATTCCTTCGCTGTCCAATGCCATTATCGGGGTTTATTTTTACAGTTGCTACCTGAAAACATGCAAGAATCGCGATTTCATCCTATCCCTGACATTTATAACACTGGCTGCCCTTAGCCGCACTACCTTTGCTATTCCGTTAATTGCATTGTTTGGCGTAGAATTCATTAGGGCAATAAGCGGCGAGATAAAAATCAAAAACATAATTATCCCGGCAGTATTTTCTGCAACCATTATATTGGGATACTTTTTTTACAATCAGTATTTACGGAATGAATACGGCTCCATCTTTTTAAGTCATTTTCTCCCCCCTGAAAATCTGACCCATGCAGCAGAATTAATAAGGATCACACTCCAAAACTGGGAGTTTCATTATTTAACCAAAGCCCACTATATTTTAATAACAGGCATCATACTTACCGCCTCAATTATATTATTTCGAAAAAGCTCTTTTATTAGCCATTTTCAACTTATTTTGGTTTTGTTTTCTGTTGTCATGCTAACCGGATGCGGATTGTTTGCCATTTTAATGATGCAACAATTCCCGGCGCACGACTATTACTTCCTCGATTCATTCTTTTTCCCTGTACTGCTAATATTTGCAACAGCTTTGTCGTTTATTCCCCTTCAAAATAGAATAACAAAGTCTGCTTTATTTTTGATGATTTTAATTTTCGCCTATTTTTCTGTTTCCGATGCAGGAAAAATACAAAAGGAACGCCGCACAACAGGCTCATGGGATAAAACGATGGCAACCATAAATAATTATGAAGGTGCAGGTTCATTTCTTGATTCACTTAACATTTCGGATGATGCCAGGTTACTCGTCATCGGAGCTAACGTTCCCAACATCCCTTTTATACTGGCAAATCGTAAAGGTTATGCAGTTATGTCAACCCACAGCGAAAATATTGAACATGCCCTGCAGTGGGATTTTGATTATGCTGTAATGCAAAATCAATTCATAGTGCCGGATATTTATTCTTCTTACCCTGCAATAACCAATGAACTTGATAAAATTGCAAGCAATGGAAAAATTTCAGTTTACCGGAAAGAAAATATACCGCAAGAAAAAACATTAATTGACTTCTTAGGTCTTAACAAGAAACAGGCAGTTTATGTAGACATTACAGGCTTTGAAGACGAACAAAGTTCGAAATGGAGCAACATTAAGCCATCAAAACAATTTTCATATTCGGGTGCGTATAGTAGTGAATTAACCCCCGGCATGACTTATGGCGTTACCTTTAAAACAGATAGTTTAAAATATCTTGTTGAAAAATCCCGAATCATACTCTTCAAGTCCATGATTTACCATCACGGAATAAACGATTGTAATTTGGTGGCTTCAATAACTGAAGATGGTGAACAAGTTTATTATCAAACATATAATTTGGCAAAGATGCTACACGAAGAGAATAAATGGGAACCGGTGACATTAACCTTTCAACTGCCACGCATAAATAGCAACAATTATGAGTTTGGTTTGTACATTTGGAACACAGGCAAAAATCATTTATACATTGATGACATCAGCTTAAAGCTATACTAAAAAAGATGTTAGCATTAAAATCTTAGGGCGGGGTCCTTTATTATGTCCGCCTGATTCTTCACCGGCATCAACAGTTAATTTATGGCCGTTCAAATCGGTCTCAAATTCCATATCGCCTTTCCAGCTTAGTAATGTTTCGTGTTTCATACGTCTAAAATTTATGGTTCAAAGATAAAGTGAAAACAATCAACAAACTGTAACCAATATCACACAACACAGTCCAACAGTGGTCGTTATTAACCGAAAAACGGTTCTTTTTTTATTTGCATAAGCCTTTGCTATCAATATTTCAAAATATTTTACCAATTTTACAGGCAAATAGATATACTCTAAACAAAACCGGTTCATTCAGGTTTACTGTGATAAAGAAAACACCCTCTAAACATATTTTTTTTGAATGAACAGTTTTAATTTTCGATATAAGATTATATCTTACAGAACCGTTTAATAGAATTTAAATGTGTTTTTTGTTCAACATGCAAAGAATTAAATAGAAGAACTCTATTTAATTTATTATTAAGAGGATACGCTATGAGAAACTCGCTTTATACTCCTACACCGGAAGAAACAAATCTATCGGGATTCAAATTTTTCAAACACCTGATTGATACGGAAATAAGGAAACTGAATTACGATAAAACCTGCCAATTATATAAAAAGGGGAGCGTTGTTTACCGCGAAGGCACCCGTTTAACAGGTTTTTACTGTGTTACCCGCGGAATTTTAAAAATATACAA
>JAQIDF010000425.1 GCA_027858145.1 Prolixibacteraceae bacterium
TGATACAAAAAAGTTCACCCGGCGTTTAATAATGATTTTTGAAAACAAAAAATTTTAAAATATGAATCTGAATAATTTTACAATTAAGGGACGCGATACTATTAACCAGGCTGCTCAAATTGCAGCTGCTAATGGTCAGCAAGCTATCGAAACCGGGCACATGTTAAAAGCTTTGCATGAAGTGGCAGACAATGTGAGCAGTTTTCTTTTCAATAAGCTGGGTATTAATCAGAGCAATTTGATGATGGCACTGGATAAAGTTATTGAGGGATATCCCAAAGTTAGCGGAGCTCAGCCATACCTCTCTAATTCTGCAAATACAGCCATCCAGAAAGCTATCAATTATGCTTCCGAAATGGGCGATCAGTATGTTTCGGTTGAGCATATTCTGATAGGATTACTTGATGCCGGTGATGAAACGGCCCGCTTGATGAAAGACAGTGGTATCACTAAGAAAGATCTAAAAGCCGCTATTGCTGAATTGCGTAAAGGCGCGAAGGTTGATAGTGAATCGGCCGAGGATAAGTTTAATTCTCTGGAGCGTTTTGCTGTAAATTTGGTGGAACTGGCCCGACAGGGAAAGCTTGATCCGGTAATTGGTCGTGACGATGAAATTCGCCGGCTGTTACAAATTCTCTCGCGCCGTACTAAAAATAATCCAATTCTTATTGGTGAACCCGGAACCGGGAAAACCGCTATTGCCGAGGGCTTGGCTCAACGGATTTTCAAAGGTGATGTGCCTGAAAACCTGAAATCGAAGTTGATTTATTCGCTCGATATGGGAGCATTGGTTGCCGGTGCAAAATATAAAGGTGAATTTGAGGAGCGCTTAAAGTCGGTGGTTAACGAGGTGGTAAAAGCCAATGGCGAAATCATCATGTTTATCGACGAAATTCATACGTTGGTTGGTGCCGGCAAAAGTGAAGGTGCAATGGATGCTGCTAATATCCTGAAACCGGCGTTGGCACGTGGCGACCTGAGGGCTATAGGAGCTACAACTCTTAATGAATATCAGAAGTACTTTGAAAAGGATAAAGCTCTTGAACGCCGTTTTCAGCTGGTGATGGTTAATGAACCCGATATTCCAAGCTCCATTTCAATTTTACGTGGGTTGAAAGAACGTTACGAAAATCACCACAAAGTACGGATTAAAGATGAGGCAATGATTGCAGCTGTAGAACTCTCTAAGCGATACATTACCGAGCGTTTCCTGCCCGATAAAGCTATCGACCTGGTTGATGAGGCTGCTGCTAAGTTGAGGCTTGAAATTGATTCAGTGCCACAGCAGCTCGACGAAGTGGAGCGAAAAATTATGCAGCTTGAAATTGAACGCGAGGCCATAAAACGTGAAAATGATAAATCGAAGCTGAAAGGAATTGAGGAACAGCTTGCTAACTTACAAGAAGAGCGTTCTCTTTACCGGGCTGAATGGGAAACTGAAAAACGCTTGATTGACGGTATTCAGAAAAATAAACAGGATATCGAGGATTTTAAACATCAGGCCGAACAAGCCGAGCGTGCGGGAGATTATGGTAAGGTAGCCGAAATTCGTTACGGTTCTATCAAGAAAGCCGAAGAAGAGATTGCCAGTCTTCAGAATGAACTTGAAGAAAAGCAGAAGAAAAGTTCACTAATAAAGCAGGAAGTGGATGCCGATGATATTGCCGAAGTCGTGAGCCGATGGACCGGTATACCGGTGTCGAAAATGCTTGAGAGTGAGCGTGAAAAACTGCTCCACCTTGGCGATGAACTCTCGAAGCGTGTTGTAGGTCAAAAAGAAGCCATTGAAGCTGTGGCCGATGCTGTGCGTCGTAGTCGGGCAGGTCTACAGGACGAAAAGCGGCCTATCGGATCGTTCATCTTTTTGGGGACTACCGGTGTAGGTAAAACAGAGCTGGCAAAGGCATTGGCCGAATACATGTTCGACGACGAAAATATGATGACCCGTATCGATATGAGTGAGTATCAGGAGAAATTCTCGGTTACGCGACTTATTGGTTCACCTCCGGGATATGTAGGTTACGACGAAGGTGGCCAGTTAACCGAAGCTGTGCGGCGTAAACCATATTCGGTAGTGTTATTCGACGAGATTGAAAAAGCACATCCCGATGTGTTTAATATCTTGTTGCAAGTGCTCGACGATGGACGCCTGACCGATAATAAAGGTCGTCATGTGAATTTTACCAATACGGTGATTATTATGACATCGAATATTGGTTCACAGTTGATACAGCAGACATTTGAAGGTATTAACGACATTAACCGGTATGAAAAATATGAGCAGGCCAGAAATCAAGTTTTCGAATTGTTGAAGAAAACAATCAGGCCGGAATTCCTGAACCGTATAGACGATACCATTATGTTTCTGCCGCTTGGACGCAAAGAGATTAACGATATCGTTCGCTTGCAATACAATTTTATTGCGGAGCGGCTTGAAAAACAAAAAGTTAAAATGGAAATTACCGACCAGGCAGTAGATTGGATCGCTTCGGTAGGTTTCGATCCTCAATATGGTGCAAGGCCGGTTAAGCGTGTGTTGCAGCAATATATTCTTAACGATTTATCGAAGAGGATATTGGCCGGAACAATTGATAAAGAAAAGCCGGTAATCGTTGATGTAGTTGATAAGGAGCTTGTATTCAGAAACTAATGTCACTAAATAGAATGCAAAAAGCCCTGGTTTGGATCTTTTAATCCAAACCAGGGCTTTTTTTTTGACACACAATAACTCTTTAAGTTATTAATATTTAATGTATTGTGGCGCAAGGTCTATTGTCTTGTGTCTAAAATCTAACGATCTGTTTAATGGTGAAACAATCTTACACCTGTATTGATAAAAGTGATGCCGTATTTGTCGGCTGTGTCAATAATTTCCTGATCACGAATTGAACCCATTGGTGAAGCAATGAATTTTATGCCGTATTTGTGGGCTAACTCAATATTGTCTTTTTGAGGAAAGAAACCATCGGAAATTAAACAAACACCATCGAGTTTATTCAGCATTACCTGGTCACCAAATTGTTTTTCGCGTTGTTGCTCAATTACCTGGTCGGTTTCGGTACGTTTCATGCCTGAGAGTTCATTCATGAACGAATAGTCAAGTTGCTGTTTTTGATACCATACATTGGCTTTGTTGAGTGCAAGGCCAGAGCATAAAATACGCGATTGTTGCCCTGAACCGATACCGATTACTTGTCCGTTATATACTGTACAAATTGAATTCGACTGCGTGTACTTTAAGGTAATCATTCCAAGCAGAAGGTCGTCGATTATAGAATCGTTGAGGTTGTTGGTTTTGGTTACCACATTGCTTAGTAAGTCTTTGGTAATTTTCAGATCATTACGTTTCTGTTTGATCGTAATCCCAAACAGTTCTCTCGATTCCGTTTCAGGGGGAACATAGTTAGGGTCAATCTGGAAAATCACATACCCGCCTTTTTTCTTTTGTTTCAGCATTTCCAAAGCTTCAGGCTGGTAGCCGGGGGCAATTACACCATCTGAAACTTCACTTTTAATAATTTTTGCTGTTTCAACATCAACTTCATCGCTTAGCGCAATAAAATCGCCAAACGAAGCCAGGCGATCAACTCCACGGGCTTTAATATATGAAGAAGCTAATTCCGATGGTTCAATTTTAACCAGGTAAGCTTGTTTTTCTTCTTCTGAAAGCGATGCACCAACACCAACGCCCGAAGGAGTTACGTGTTTAAACGATGTAGATACTTT
>JAQIDF010000429.1 GCA_027858145.1 Prolixibacteraceae bacterium
GTTGATGCCCGCATGGATGAACTCAAAAAGAGTTTGCCGGCCGGGTTCGAAATTCAAAAAGTATTTTTCCAGCCCGACAAGGTACGCGATGCCATTCATGGTTTTATCTGGAATCTCGTGGCATCAATCATCATCGTGGTTATCGCACTGATGCTCACCATGGGGCTAAAAGGCGGGATGATAATCGGAACCGGATTGTTGCTCACCATACTGGGAACCTTCCCCTTCCTTCTTATTGCCGGTGGCTCGCTTCAACGTATCTCGCTGGGTGCATTTATTGTAGCCATGGGAATGCTGGTTGACAACTCCATTGTGGTGGTAGATGGCATTGCCGTTAGCATGCAACAAGGAATGAAACGTAAAAAAGCATTGATAAAAACGCCAAAACGCACGGCCATGCCGCTCCTTGGCGCCACACTAATCGCCATTGTGGCTTTCCTGCCGGTATTTTTATCGAAAGATACAGCCGGAACGTATGCCCGCGACTTATTTATTGTTCTATGTATTTCACTGTCTGTTAGCTGGATACTGGCCATTACTCAGGTGCCGGTTTTTTCCGAAAAATTTCTGAAGATAAAAAAATCGAAAAAGAAAAAAGACCCCTTCGATGGTAACCTTTATCATGGAATACGAAGGATTCTTTCATTTTTGATTAACCACAAAACCGTTACCATCGTCACGTCCGTAATATTACTGGCCATTTCGGCCTACAATTTTAAGAATGTTAAAAAAGCCTTCTTCCCCGATTTCAACTACAACCAGGTATATGTACAATACACCATGCCCGATGGCACATCGCCCAATAAGGTAAACGAAGATCTAAAAACGATATCCGAACATTTTCAATCTTACGACAAGGTGAAAATGGTGGTTTCGAGCCAGGGCATGACGCCAACACGTTACAGCTTAGTACGCGCTATGGGAGAAGCCGGCGACAACTACGGCGAGCTCATCGTCAATTTCGACGATTACGACACCATGGTTGAAATGAAGCCAGTGCTTGAAAACTATCTGCGTCAAAATTACCCCGAAGCCTACATCCGCATACGAAAATACACCCTCTCGGTTAAATCGTCGCACATGGTTGAGGTGCAGTTTAAAGGCCCCGACCCGGCTGTATTGCGCGACCTTAGCGAACAAGCGCAGGCCATAATGCGCAACAACCCGTACGTTGATAAATATTCGGTTTGCGACGACTGGAACCCCATGGGGAAATCACTTTTGGCGCGTTACGACCGCGAAGCGGCAAACCGTGCCGGGGCGTCACGCTCGGATGTGAGCAACTCCATACTGGCTGCAACCAGTGGCATTCCCATTGCCCAATATTACGAGGGAGAAACGACTTACAACATCAACCTAAAAACACGCAACAGCGACGGCTCTAAAATTGAAGACATCAGGGACATACCCGTATGGAACATGCTGCCCAACGTGGCTAATGTTGAACAAGATGATGTGATGGATGTATTTTACGGCTCAAGCAGCATCGACGCGGTTACCAAAAAAATCATGAGCCCGGTGCCACTCAGTGCCGTTACCAGCGGTGTGAACATGCAGTGGAGCGAGAGCCTGGTTCGCCGTGCCGATGGTCAGCGGGCTATTGAAGCACAGTGCGACCCAGCCGAAGGAAGCAGTCCTGAACTGGTACGTAACACAATTTTAGATGAAATTGAGGCCATTGAACTGCCCGAAGGCTATTCGATAAAATGGTTGGGTGAGTACGATCTGCAAAAAGATGCGCTGACCAATATTTTCAGTTACCTGCCTGTTTCGGTCATGCTTATCATCATCATTTTATTGCTCCTTTTTAACGATTACCGGAAACCGGCTATTGTGCTTTTATGTATCCCATTGGCCGCCATCGGTATTGTTCCCGGAATGATACTTACCGGACAATCGTTCACTTTTATGGCCATCATCGGCACATTCGGGTTAATGGGTATGCTCATTAAAAACTCCATTGTTTTGCTCGACGAAATAGAAAAGCAAATCAGCGAAGATGTAGCACGTTACACGGCGGTAGTTAATGCAACCATATCCAGAACACGCCCGGTAATTATGGCCTCGTTCACCACCATTCTGGGAATGCTGCCGCTTATTTTCGACCCCATGTACAGCAGCATGGCCGTGGCCATTATCAGCGGATTGCTCGTTGGCACCATTATCACACTGGTATTTGTGCCCATTTTGTATTCAGCCTTATTCCGCATATCAAAAAGCGAAGTAAGCCCGAAAAAAGCATTATCATCATCGCATAAATAATAGTTAAAACCGACATAAAATGAACAGATATATTCTTACCATACTATTAATTTTGGGTGTCTTAGGAAGTTTTGCCCAACAAAAACTTTCGCTTGAACAGTGCCGGCAAATGGCGCTGGAACAAAACGAGGACATCGAGATAGCCCATCTTCAGGTAGAAAAGGCCAAAGCCGAAAAAGCTGCCATGAAAACACAATATTTCCCTTCGTTATCGGGTAGTGCCACCGGTGCCTACCTATTCAACGACATTGAAATGGAGATGTACATACCAACTTCCAAGCCCAATACGCAAACGGGTGAACTTGAGCCCAATTATATGCTCAACCCCTCAACCGGAGAACCTGTAATGGGCTCCGACGGCAACCCTGTTTTCAATGTTTATGGCTGGTTGCCACTTGAAATCAGCCTTAAAGGGGCTTATATGGCAGGCGTTTCGCTGGAGCAGCCCATTTATACCGGCGGGAAAATAATGGCCGGCAACCGCATGACAGAAATTGGTATCGACATGGCCGAAGAAAACCTGAACATGCAGTACGAAAGAACCATTCACAACACCGACCAATCGTACTGGCTGTATGTTACCGTGCAGGAAAAAGTAAAGCTTGCCGAAGAGTACAAAAAGCTGCTCGAAGGATTACTGGCAACCACCCAGGATGCATACGAAACGGGCATGGCCACTCAAAACGATGTACTGAAAGTAAAAGTAAAACGAAACAAGGGAAAGCTGGAACTACAAAAAGCACAAAGCGGACTTAAACTCACCCGTATGGGTTTATGTCAGGCTACCGGACTCCCTTTCGATACTGAAATTATCACTACCGATAGCCTGAACAATAAAGTTGAGACCACCCGCCCTGAAGACAATGTAAACCTCAACTTCAGGCCTGAATTCAATATTTTGAAAAAGCAAATTGAAATGGCCAACCAGCAAATCAAACTAACACGGGCCGATTTTCTTCCAACAGCCGGATTACAAATTGGCTATAATTATTTAGGGAACGTTGAGTTTAGCGACCAAAGTTTCGACCAGGGAAATGCCACCGTTATGGCATCGTTAAAAATACCGCTATTTCATTGGGGCGAAGGAATGAACAAAATTAAGGCAGCCCGCCATGAAGCATCAATCAGGAAAGCCGAACTCGACAAAAACAGCCGCTTGCTGGAGCTGGAAATAACACAGGCAAGGCTAAACCTTATAGATGCCCAAACACGCATTGAACTGGCAGAAGAAAACTTAACACAGGCCGAAGAAAACCTGAGGGTAACCAAAGACAACTACGAAGTTGGCATGAGCATCCTTACTGAGCTTTTGGAAGCACAGGCACAATGGCAGGAAGCCTACAGTGAGTTAATAGATGCCCGCGCCGAATGCAAAATTAAAGAATCGGCCTACCTGAAAGCAACCGGACAACTGGCCGCAAATAACAAAAACAAAGCAAGCAAATAATAATTTATACCTTTGAACGGTTACACACCGGCAACACAGCAATGCAGAATAAAGATTTACAATTTGTAAGCAATTTGTCGTCGTACAAATGGAAATGCATACTGTTCAGGATAGGAACAGTAAGCCTCTTTGCCTTTCTGTTTATGCTTTTTGCCGATGTTATTGCAGCTGAAGAAGGGCTGATAGTTCCCATACCGCAATACATACGGGTAATCATCCTGTTCAATATTATCACCGAAAGCAATGTATTTTTAGACAACCTGTCGGAACGCTATTTTTCCATACCCCAACACATTAAAACACGCGTACTTTTGCATTTTCTTTTAAGCATTGGCATTGGTGTGGTTGCCCTTTTATATTTTAAAGGGTTAATCAATGAAGTAAACGTATTGCAACAACCCATTACCTGGCTGATGGTGGCTTTCGGGTTTATTTTTGTGTTTATTCTAATCATTGTATCCATTAGCTTTCGTATTACTTCAAAATGGATATCGGCAAGAGAAGAAGTAAAAGACCTGAAACAGCTTCAATTGCGAAACGATTATAACGCCTTGCAAGACCAACTCAATCCGCATTTCCTGTTCAACAACCTGAGCGTACTAAAATCGATGATCAAATACACCCCGGACGCAGCCATCGACTTTACCCAGAACTTTACCGACACCTATCGGTACGTTTTACAAAGTGCCAATAAAGAAACCGTAAACCTGTGGGAGGAACTTGAGTTTTTGACTGCTTACATTGCCCTACATAAAGAGCGACTGGGCGAGGGGCTAAATATTGAAACCAATATCAACCCGGAGCACAAGTATCGAAAAATACCCCCACTCTCGTTGCAATTGCTTATCGAAAATGCCATTAAACACAACATCGCAACCAAAGATGAACCACTGAACATCAGCATCAAAACCAAACAGGAACACATTAAGGTTGAAAACAATATTCAGCCCAAAGAAAACTCTTATTCAACATCAAAAGGATTGAAAAACCTTGTTTCGCGCTATCATTTTTTAACCGACCGTGAAGTAAGTATTAAACAGGATGAAAAAACATTCAATGTAGAACTGCCATTGCTTTAAAACTGAACCATTATGCAAGTAGCCATTATTGAAGATGAACTCCACAATAGTCGAATTCTTGAAGAAATGATGCATACGCTGCGCCCTGGATGGGAAATTTGCGGCACTTTCGAAAGCATTAAGCAAAGTGTGGATTTCTTGAAATTGAACACACACCCCGACCTTATCCTGATGGATATCCAGTTGAGTGATGGCACCTGTTTCTCTATTTTCGACCAGGTTGAATTACAAAGCAACATCATTTTCACCACAGCCTACGACAATTACGCCATCCAGGCTTTTAAGGTAAATAGTATCGATTACCTGTTGAAACCGATAAAAGAAAACGACCTCGAAAAAGCTCTTCAAAAGCTTGAAAGCTACCATAACCGACATAAAAAAATGCCGGTTGATTATTCCGAAATTGTTGATGCTATCCGTTCAGAAAAGAAAAAATACCGCAAACGTTTTTTAATAAACCGCGGCAACAGCTATTTTAAAATCAACACTAACGATATTGCCTGTTTTGTTAGCGAAAACAAAGTAACCACGGCAATAACCTTCACGAATGAAAAGTACGTGGTTGATTTCACGCTCGACCGGCTGGAAGAAGAACTCG
>JAQIDF010000467.1 GCA_027858145.1 Prolixibacteraceae bacterium
CTGGGACTGATGTAACTTCTTTAACACCTGAAATTGAACTTTCAGAAGGTGCTTCAATTTCACCTGCTATTGGTAGTGCTCAGGATTTTTCAAGCCCTTTTACTTACACGGTTACATCAAGCGATGGCGAATCAGTTACCGACTGGACTGTAACTGTTGATATTTTGTCTGATACACCAACATCGATTTATGATTTACAGTATGTGAGCGACCCTGAGGCCGATGATGCTTCATCTTTTGAAGGAGAACCAGTTTATACAACCGGTATTGTTACTTATGGAACAGGGGAAGGTAGTGCCTATGTACAATCAGCAGCAGGCGAATGGAACGGTATTTATGTATATGTGAGCTCAAGTAGTGACATTTCTTTGAGTAAAGGTGATTCAGTAAAGATGTACGGAACAATTGAGGAGTATTACCACCTTACTGAATTTAAACCCGATTCAGTTGTTACCATTTCAGACCGCAAGTCAGTTGAGGCCGTAACTGTTTCTTTACCATTAGGAGAAAGCACTGAAGGTGTTTTGGTTAAAGTAGAAGGCTTAACTATAAAAAACAATGGAGAAGATAGTTATTTCGGAATAACAGAAGCCAATGATTCAGTTGTCATTGAAAATATGCTATTTAGTGGATTATCATTAACTGAAGATGCCACTTATAATATTACAGGTGTTGTAGATTACAGCTATTCAAAATTCAGGCTGGATCCCAGAGGCAGCAGCGATATTGAATCATTAAGCAGTGTTAAGGAAATAGCAGATTTTAAATTATCGGTATATCCTAACCCTGCTTCGAATGTTCTATATATAAAAGGTGCTTCTTCTGAGAATATCCGTATTACAAATATACTTGGAAAAACCGTTAAAGTAAATGCAATTTCAGATAATAGTATCGATATTTCATCATTGCAAAAAGGCTTATACTTATTATCTGTCGATTCAAAAATTACGCGTTTTATTAAAAAATAATAAAGATCAACTGTATCTTTACAAGAGGTTGCTTACCGGCAACCTCTTTTTGTTCACAATAAAAAACAAATGTTTTGAAAATAAAAATTACCATATTACTTCTATGTTTTTCGGTAATGGGGTTTGGCCAAATACCGGGATACGATTTACATAGTATTGTTGTTACCCCTGGTAGTGAAAACCCAACATCAGATATAAGCCCAATCACAGATGAAAAACAACCAGCCGATAGTACATTGGATATCGTTAGCTGGAATTTAAGTTTCCTTGGGTTTCCATCGTTTAGTAGTAAGTTTAAAGGTATTTCGCGTGCAGTACAAATCGACTCGGTAGCCAAAAAACTCTTGTCTATTGATGCCGATGTATATGCGTTGCAAGAAGTAGTAGTTGATGACCAAAGCGGAAATGCGCTTACCGACTTGCTGTCAAAAATGAATGAGCTTTCAGGTAACGAGGAATATGGAGGTAGCTTTAGTGAATTTCATTCATTTTATTGGGATGATGATGACGAAGAGTATTTTCCGGATCAGTGCCTGGCTTATATTTGGAAAAAAGCTTCTGTTTCAGTTAATAAAGATTCAGCTCTTTTGCAAAATGAAGCAGGATATTCTGATTTTGCTTTTAATAGATTACCTTATATGCTTGATGCCAATATCTCTTTTCGTGGTAAAACTCAACGCTATATTTTTGTCAATATTCATTTAAAATCTGGTAAAGATAATAGTGAAAGACGTGCAAGTTCAATGAAATTATTACGAAAGTTACTGGAGGTTAACTTCACTGAAAACAATGTTGTTTTATTGGGCGATTACAATGTAGCTGATAATTCCGGTGCTGTAGGCGAAATAAAGGACTGGGGGATGTATGAAGACCTTGAAGGAGATGGACTTACCGATTATGTACACGTATCCGGCGACAAGGAGAATGGGATTGATCATATACTGATATCAAACGAGCTATACGATGAACTGGCTTATATTAGCGAGTGGGACTGGAACCTGACGGTTGATAATACTACAAATTATTCCGACCATTTGGCACGCATAACAAGCCTTTATGTTTATGAAGAATCCGGTAATGTTGATCCGGGGGATGAAGAACTCTATTTGTATAGTGATAATGAATTCACAATGACAAGTCAGGATTATCAAGTTATTGTAGACTATTCAAATGAAAATAGTTTAAATACTGAAGAAGAATACCCTGAAAACTCTGAAACCTATTTTGGCGCATCGGCGTATTTTGAAAATTTTGATATTGAAGATGATGGTTCATGGAATATGAACGTGTTTAGCACTTGGCAAGAAGCAATAAAGGAAGCAATTAGTATAGTTTTATTGCCAGCTAAATTTCCTGATGCTAACATAAGTGATGGTTTATATGAAGTAGCTTTTAAAACATATGCCGGTAATTCAACTGATGGCAATTATACCTTCAACTTCGAATGCACAAAGTCGGCTCCCGATCCCGAATTTCAGTACACAATCGAAAATAGTATTGATGAATTTTCAGCAATATCTGAAATTGAAGTTTATCCAAACCCGGCAAACAATATTCTGCACATTTCATCTGATGAACCGCTTATTTCAGCCAAAGTGTACAGCCAAACCGGGGAACTTCTGTTAAATGAATTGTTTTTAAACGATGAGAATACATTAGATATTTCAGGGCTGCACAACGGTATGTATTTTGTGATGATACAAAGTAGAGATGTAAATAAAATGTTGAAAATACTGAAAAAATAAAATCTACGTTTCACCCAACTTTACCAAATGGTTTTATGTTATTTTAAATGAGAGAAAAGCAAAAAAACACTTTAGCTATTATATTTCAGTATATTACATCAAATAAATTAGTATTTTTGTATAGAATAAAAAAGTTATTGTCATGAGACAGCTAGTTTTAAATATACCTGATAATAAATATTTTCCTTTTCTAAAATATTTGAAAAGTAAATTTTCAGATATACAGATAAAAGAAAATCATACAAAAGTAGATAATGAAGTATGGGAAGAGGGAAGTGCCTATGAAACAATGCTTTTGTCAGAAGAAAGTCTTGCTAAAGATTGGTTATCAGAAGAGGATGGTAAGTGGGACGATGTTTTGTAATGATGAAACTAACATTATTCGGAAATAAGAATGAATTATAAAAAAGGTGATATTGTAATTATTGGATTTCCTTTTTCAGATTTATCAAGAATCAAAAAAAGACCTGCACTGATAATCTCTAACAAAACAGTTAATAAAACTGGTGATTATCTTATGGTTCAGATCACTTCTAAAATTCGAAATGATATTCTTACTTTGAATATTGACAAAACCGATTTTGTAAATAGTAAATATCTTCCTTTACAAAGCTGTATCAGACTACACAAAATATTTTTAATGAATGAAAGCTTGATAATCAATAAATATACAGAAGTAAAAAATGAGTTTCTCGATGAGGTAATAAATAGAGTTATATTATTGCTAGAATAGATGAACATAATAGCATGAAACCATTTTCTTTATCCATCCATATTTTCAGGCGCGATTTACGGCTTAACGACAATACGGCACTTATGGCTGCACTCGAAAAGTCGGAACGGGTGGTGCCGGTATTTATTTTCGACGAACGGCAACTCGATAACCCCTATCGTGGGCATAATTCTTTTGAGTTTATGATTAACTCGTTGATTGATATCGACCAAAAGCTGAAAGCCAAGGGTTCTCAACTCTACTTTTTTAAAGGAGTCACCCATGAAATTGTATCACAACTTATTGAAAAGCTGAAACCAGGCGCACTTTTTTTTAACCGCGATTATACCCCTTTTAGTCGCGAGCGTGATGAAACAATTTCAAATGTTTGTAAAAAACGCAAGATTGAGCTAAATGTATATGCCGATGCACTCCTAAACGAACCTGAAATGGTGCACAAAGAGGATGGTACCCCCTACACCGTTTTCACGCCATTTATGAAAAAAGCCAGGCTCAATTCGGTTTCAGAACCGGTTCATAACCTGTATTCGAATTATTACAACAAAAACATTGAAATACCATCTTCTTTTCATACCCCGAAAACACTGATGATAAGTCAAAATCCAACCTTATTGGTTAAAGGAGGACGTACCGAAGGTTTGAAACTACTTGAACAGATAGAAAAATTGGCCGATTACGAGAAACAACGGGAACTGCCTTCGATTCAGGGAACCAGCTTGCTATCGGCACATCACAAATTTGGCACCGTATCGGTTCGCGAAACTTACCAAAAGCTTGTCTCATTTTTTGGAAAACAACACCCCATGATTAATGAATTATACTGGCGCGACTTTTTTACACATATCGTATGGCATTTCCCGCATGTTCTGGGCAATGCTTTCCGCGAAAAATATGATAAAATTGAATGGAGCCACGATGAACAAAAATTTGAACGCTGGTGCAACGGTCAAACCGGCTTTCCCATTGTTGATGCCGGAATGCGGGAATTGGTAAGCACAGGGTACATGCATAACCGGGTACGCATGATTGTAGCTGCATTTCTTACCAAAGATTTACACATCGACTGGCGCTGGGGTGAACGCTTCTTTGCCAGCCATTTAACCGATTACGACCCGGCGGTGAACAATGGCAACTGGCAGTGGGGGGCCTCAACAGGTTGCGATGCACAGCCATACTTCCGTATTTTTAACCCCTGGAGACAGCAGCATCGCTTCGACCATGAATGCAAATACATTAAAAAGTGGGTTCCCGAACTAAAAGAATTTACCGCTAAACAAATCCATGATATCGAAAAACGAAAGCATTCGGACACTTCTTATCCAGAGCCAATGCTTATGCACAAAGAAGAGGCTGTGGTTGCTAAGGCAATGTTTAATACAAATTATGCATAATCGAGTAATAAATATTTATTCAATAGTTTGTTAAACTTTTTTTAAACATTGACAATGAGCTATTTGTGTTTTGGTTGATTATTTAATTAAGCCATTTATATCTAATGTATTATGAAACAAGTCTATTGTCTTATGTCTAAAATCTAACGATTTATTGTTATTACTACCATTAAATTTTTTGTGTTTTCTGCATCTAATTGTTAATTAATCTGTTAATGAATGCGAAATATCAGTTGGCTATCATTTCATTTTGTTACTTTTGCAAATTCATTGTAAAATGTCTAAAAAGGTGAAATTTGAATTAGGGCTATGTCCTTTTTTCAGCTTTTAGGCAGGTAATATTAAAACGAATTTATTTATGAGCTCAAAGAAAAGCATTATAGGAATAGGAAACGCGTTGATGGACATCGTTGTCAAATTAACCGACGAAGAGCTGCTTGCAAAAAATAATCTGCCAAAGGGCAGCATGACATTAGTAGATGCCGAAACTTCAAATAACATCAATACACAATCTGAAAAATACGAGCAGATACTGGCCCCTGGCGGGTCGGCAGCTAACACAATTCACGGATTGGCATACCTTGGTGCCGAAACCGGGTTTATAGGAAAAACCGGTTTCGATGAACTTGGGAAAAAGTACGAAGAAGAACTGTCAAAAATTGGGGTATCACCAAAACTTTTTAAATCTGAAACATCAACAGGTGTGGCATTGGCACTGGTTACGCCCGATTCTGAGCGGACATTTGCCACATATCTGGGGGCAGCCATTGAGTTGGTTCCCGAGGAAATTACCATTGATTTATTCAGAAATTACGATATTGCATACATTGAAGGATACCTGGTACAAAACCACGATTTGGTGCGTAAAGCTGCCGAAATGGCTCGCAAGGCCGGGCTGACCATCGCGCTCGACCTGGCAAGCTATAACGTAGTTGAAGACAACATCGATTTTCTGAAAGAAATAGCGACCGATTATATCGATATTGTTTTTGCCAATGAAGAAGAAGCGAAAGCATTTACAGGCCTTGAACCCGAAAAAGCAATTGATGCGCTTTACAATTATTGTGATGTTGTGGTTGTTAAAACCGGCAAAACCGGCTCTCTGATTAAAAACAGTGACGAAACAATCAAGGTAGACACAATTGGTACAACCTGCATCGACACAACCGGTGCCGGCGATTTATATGCTTCCGGATTCCTGTATGGATTATCGTGTAACTACCAACTTGCAAATTGCGGTAAAATTGCATCACTGGTTGCCGGAAACGTTATTACAGTTTATGGTGCTCGCATGGATGATGAACACTGGAAACTTGTGAATAAGAAAGTTAGTGACCTGATATAATATCCATTTTTTCAGAAAATTAAATTAAAAAAGACAATGACACATAAATCAGGTTTTGTCAATATTATTGGCAATCCAAACGTGGGTAAATCCACGGTAATGAATGCATTAGTAGGGGAAAAAATATCCATCATTACATCAAAAATGCAAACAACACGCCACCGCATTAAAGGAATTGTAAGTGGTGACGATTTTCAAATTGTTTATTCCGACACACCCGGAATCCTTAAACCGAATTACCGATTACAGCAAAACATGCTGAATTATGTTGATACCGCGATAACAGATGCCGACATAATTCTGTACGTTACCGATGTAATTGAAACATTTGATAAAAACACCGATTACATTGAAAAAATCAAGAACTCGGATGTCCCGGTTATATTACTAATTAACAAAATCGATTTATCGGAGCAGGAAAAGGCAATTGAACTACACAATAAATGGAAAGAAATACTCCCCAAAGCAAATATTTTGCTCGTATCGGCTAAAGAAAAGTTCAACATTGAACCCATTTTTAACTTAATAATTGAAAACCTGCCTGAAGGTCCGGCTTATTACCCCAAAGAGGATATTACCGACCGCAATGAACGGTTTTTTGTTCAGGAAATCATTCGCGAAAAGATACTCCTTCATTACCAAAAAGAAGTTCCGTATTCTGTTGAAATAGAAGTGGAAGAGTTTAAAGAAGAGGAACGGATAATTAACATCAGGGCAATTATTTATGTAAGCCGCGAAACACAGAAAGGCATTATTATTGGCCACCAGGGAAAAGCAATTAAAAGGGTTGGAATTGAAGCCCGGAAAGATATTGAAGAGTTTTTCAGCAAAAAAGTTTTTCTCGACCTGTATGTAAAAGTAAGTAAAGACTGGCGCGATGAAGAACAAAAATTGCGTGGTTTTGGTTACGATATGCAGTAACAATAGATCGTTAGATTTTAGATATGAGACAATAGACTTGTTTGTAATATGTTAGATCTCAGTTTTTTACACAAAACCAACAAAAGCATAAATAGCTTGTTATTAGTGAGATAAAAAACATTAACGGGTTATTGTAGTAAAACAAATTCATTTAATCATTCAATACAATAATTAATTATGAATAATATAGTAGCAATTGTTGGCAGGCCTAATGTAGGTAAATCAACGCTTTTTAATCGCATTGTTGAATCGCGAACAGCAATTGTTGACAATGAACCGGGTGTTACCCGCGACCGCAATTATGGAAAAGGCGAATGGAACGGTCATGAGTTTTCAATTATCGATACCGGTGGGTATATTACCAACTCCGACGATGTATTTGAAGAAGAAATCCGCAAGCAGGTACACCTCGCGATGGATGAATCGGACGTTATCATTTATGTTGTTGATGTTGAAAACGGAATAACCGACCTCGATGATGCCATTGCGCAACTGCTTCGCCAGGTAGATAAACCTGTGGTTGTAGCTGTTAATAAGGTTGACAACCATGCACGCATCATCGATTCGTATGAGTTTTACAACCTTGGTCTGGGCGATTTGTTTTGTATTTCATCGATAAACGGAAGTGGTACAGGCGATTTACTCGATAAAGTAGTGGATGCATTTCCTGCAAAAAGAGAATATGAAAAAGATGATGATATACCACGTTTTGCTATTGTTGGCCGTCCTAACGTGGGTAAATCATCGATGATAAATGCTATGACCGGTGAAGAAAGACACATTGTTACAGATGTTGCCGGCACAACCCGCGACTCCATCTTCACCCGTTATAATAAATTTGGGCACGATTTTATCCTTACCGATACTGCCGGGCTACGTAAAAAAGGGAAAGTACACGAGAACCTCGAATTTTACTCGGTAATGCGCTCGATACGTGCCATTGAAGCATCTGATGTTTGTTTGATCCTGATTGACGCTACCCGTGGTGTTGAAGCACAGGATTTAAACATTTTCAACCTGGCAATAAAAAACAAAAAAGGCGTGGTGATATTGGTAAACAAATGGGATTTATTGGAAAAAGACCAAAACAGCACAAAGAAATTTACCGATACGATAAAAGAACGCATTGCCCCATTTACCGATGTTCCCATTCTTTTTACTTCGGCACAGACCAAACAACGTGTGCTTAAAGCATTTGAAACAGCCATGGAGGTATATAAAAACCGTAAGCAACGCATCAAAACATCAGCGTTGAACGAGTATATGCTTGAGGCCATAGAACAGTTTTCACCGCCAACTAATAAAGGAAAATTCATCCGCATAAAATACGTAACTCAATTGCCAACCGAAACTCCGGTATTTGCTTTTTATGCCAATTTACCGCAATATGTAAAGGCACCTTACAAGCGTTACCTTGAAAACAAAATCAGGGAGTTTTTCAATTTAAATGGTGTACCCATTTCAATTGTGATGCGTAAAAAGTAAAACATTTTACGATTTGAATACGTTCACTTTTCAAAATGTTAATCAACATATCATGACAAGAAACTGGCAAACGATAAAAGAATACGAAGAAATAAAGTTTGAATATTTCGAAGGGATAGGAAAAATTACCATTAACCGACCGCGTTATCGTAATGCATTTACGCCCGACACTACAAAAGAAATGTGCGAAGCAATGGTGTATTGTCGCGAAAGCCAGGATATTAATGTAGTAGTTATCACTGGCGAGGGAGATAAAGCCTTTTGCAGCGGTGGTGACCAAAACGTGAAAAGTACAGCCGGGTATATTGGGAAAGACGGTGTGCCAAGGCTCAACATTCTCGATATGCAGAAGCTTATCCGAAGCATTCCAAAGCCTGTTATTGCCATGGTTAATGGTTATGCCATTGGTGGCGGCCACGTGTTGCATGTGGTATGCGACTTGAGCATTGCATCCGAAAATGCCATTTTTGGACAAACGGGGCCTAAAGTAGGCAGTTTCGATGCCGGATTTGGTTCATCGTACCTGGCACGCATTGTTGGCCAGAAAAAAGCCCGTGAGATATGGTTTCTTTGCAAGCAATATTCGGCACAGGAAGCACTCGGTATGGGGCTTGTAAACGAAGTTGTACCTTTCGGTAAGCTTGAAGATACCGTTGTTGAGTGGGCACAAAAAATGATGGAACACAGTCCGATGGCATTGCGCATGATTAAAGCCGGATTGAATGCCGAACTTGACGGCCAGGCCGGCATACAGGAACTTGCAGGTAATGCTACCATGTTATACTATATGACCGAAGAAGCACAGGAAGGAAAACGTGCTTTTCTGGAAAAACGCAAACCCGATTTTGGAAAATATCCTAAAATGCCATAAAA
>JAQIDF010000536.1 GCA_027858145.1 Prolixibacteraceae bacterium
GATTAAGCTGGCAGAGGAAAGCAATATGGCGATTTTGGAAACGGCCCTTTCGATGTTTAATGCTGCCGGTATTTTGCATGCTGCCGGGTTAAAACCCGTGTACTGATGATTAAGCTGAACTATAAAATAGAGGGCGGCAATTTTAGTAAGGCGGGCTATGCATCGAGCCAGGTGAAGAAAAACCTGAAACAGTTTAATATAGAGTCAAAACTGATTAAAAATATTGTTGTGGCACTTTACGAGGCCGAAGTGAATATTGTGGCTCATGCCGATAAAGGCGAGATTGAGGTTTTAATCACGCCCGAAGCTATTACAATGATTGCCAGAGACAGCGGGCCGGGAATACCGGATGTCGAAAAAGCCATGCAGGAGGGATATTCAACTGCATCGGCCGAAGTACGGCAAATGGGCTTTGGAGCCGGTATGGGACTGCCCAACATAAAAAAGAATGTTGATGAGCTGGTAATTGATACGGAAGTGGGCACGGGCACTACATTGAAAATGATAAAAAATATTGGGTAATGCAGAAAAACGATACATTTCATCACGCGCTGATAGTTGACGACCAAAAATGCATACGGTGTACGCACTGTGTGAAAGTTTGTCCTACCGAGGCAATTCGCATTGTTGACGGCAATGTGCTTATTCGTGAAGAGCGATGTGTGGATTGTGGTGAGTGTGTGCGTGCATGTCCGCGAAAAGCAATTGGAATTGACCATGACGACCTGGGACTGATTCACCGGTACAAATACCGTGTGGCCTTGTTTCCGTCGGTTTTTGTGGGGCAGTTTCCCGAGCGTATTACCGAAGACAAAATATATGCATCGTTGCTGAAAATTGGTTTTACCCATGCTTTTGAGGTGGAGCAACCCATTGGTGTTCTAAAAGATTTAATTCGCGAAGAGGTGAAGGCCAATAAAAGCGATGTGCCGGTTATTTCATCGTTTTGCCCGGCCATTGTGCGGCTCATGCAAATTCATTATCCATCGCTTACCGAGCATATCGCGCATGTAAAAGCACCACACGATTTAGCAGCATATTATATTGTTGACCGGCTTAAAAACAAAGGGATTGACCCGGCTGATATCGGCTTGTTTTATATTACACCCTGTGTGGCGAAAATTGCAGCGGTAAAGGCTCCTGTAGGTGAGGAAAAATCGATTGTTTCGGGGGTGATCAGCCCCACGGTAATCTATAATAAAATTATGGCTGTGGCTGAAGATGTGCCTCCGTTTGATAAAACGAAACTGTGGAAAGAACTCACCAAGGAGGGGATTCAATGGGGGCTTACGCATGGCGAAACGTGGTGGCAAAATTCGCGTACAATAGCTGTTGACGGCATCCATAATGCCATTAAGTTTTTGGAGCGGCTCGAAAACGGTGAGATAAAGAATATTGACTATGTGGAGTTACGTGCCTGCGACCGCAGTTGTGCGGCGGGGGTGTTGCTTGAGCAAAACCGTTTTCTTACGGTTGAAAGGTTGAAACATAGGGCCAAACGATACCCGAGCGGAGATAAAAAAGCCATGACCGAAGACCCCGAAAAGTATGTTGTGCTAAGGGAGAAAATGAAAACTGATGAAATTGAACCGTGCCCCATGTTACGCTATGGCCCCGACATGGAGAAAGCCATGACTCGTATGCAGCGGGCACGCAATATCATGTGCCATTTGCCGGGTATCGATTGTGGCGCCTGCGGGGCGCCAACATGCCAGGCACTGGCCGAGGACATGGCAAACGGGGTAGCTAAAATGAGCGACTGTGTTTTTATTCAGCAGTTGTGGCAAAAAGATAATAAAGTTGAGCCTGAAAAGGCTTTCGTAAGAATGGAAAAAAAGTGGGGCGAGAAGCGTTTCGATCCCGATTGTACAAAAATAGGAGCTAAAAATGAGAATAACTGATTTGGTTGAAAATCTTCAACTTAATGTTTTTACCGGCAATATCGGTATGGATAATGAAATTACCGGCGGGTATGTTTCTGATTTATTGAGTGATGTAATGGGAAACGCATCAGAAGGAAATGTGTGGATTACTATTCAGAACCATCTGAACGTGGTGGCCATCGCTTCGCTGAAAGACCTGGCAGCCATTATTTTCGTGAAGGGCGTAGAGCCTTCGGATGAAGTGCTGAACAAGGCAAAGGCGGAGAATGTGCCTGTGTTGGG
>JAQIDF010000011.1 GCA_027858145.1 Prolixibacteraceae bacterium
CGGTAATAATCGAAAGTTGTATTGAGCACCAGTTGATGGGTGCGGTAACGACGGGTAAATGCTCCGTTGTAATTGGCGTGATGTTCCGATTGACCGGTATTGTTCCAAAAATAGTTGTATTTAAGACCTGCATTGTAATCGAGCTTTGACCGGCGGTTGATGTTATGCAGATTCAAACTGGCTGAAGCGTTGTTGAAAGCTTGTTTGCTGTTATAATTTTCCGATTCATCTTTAAATTGGTTGTAAGCGAGTGTGTCGCCGGGAAAACCATAATAGTTTATGCGGTTTCTTTTGTAATTAACATCCCATTCGAGCACCGATTTCCTGAAATAATTTTTCATAAAAATGCGTGCCATATTTTTGCTGTAGGGCGCTTTTACTTTTTGTTCGTTGTTCAGTTTTATTTTGGGTTGCGACGAGAAATGATAAAAATGTATGCCAAAATCGGTGTTCCTTGCCGGAGAGGTATTGATTACCAATTCTCCGTAAGGTGTAAGTGCATTGCCAAGAGCAGCTTTCGCATAACCGGTGTTTGATTTTGTGAGGGGCGGATTGCTGAGTTTTACAACCGGAAAGTGGTTTATGTTTTTATCAATTTCAATATCGCTTGAATAAATATTGTATAAAAAAGTTGGCGTGTAGTTATTGGTGTCACGTATAACCGGGTTGTTGCTGATTTTGTATGCATCGGAAATACTGGGCTGATAATTCTTTATAACTTCTACCTCTTTGTTGAGCTCTGAATTTGTTTGTGCGCTTAAGGTAGTGCCAGTAAGGGAAAAAATAAATATACTGAATATCTTCGTTGAAATTTTCATTGTTTCGGCTTTTATAATTGATTAAAAGTTTTGAGTTGAATCAGGTGTTTCTTTTTTCATTATAATTGATTCTTCCTCAATTTTTTCAATTTCTGCAATCTTCTTTTGGGCTTCTTTTAATATGCCGTCATCATTTTTATTGTAATTATCAATTATGCTTTTTAGGGTGTGTTTTGCCTGAAACATGTCGTCTTTGGCTAAATATACATCTGAAAGAAGGATAAACGATTTTGCCAGCCAGTATTGGTGAGGTGTGTTTTTACTGATAAAGTCCATGATTTCGTTTTCGGCTTTATCATATTTGCCCTGATTATGCAGGATTTGAGCTTTGAAATATTTTGACTCGGCGCCTTCAATCGATTTGGTGTCATTTGCGAGTATGTCGAAATATTTAAAGGCTTCGTTATCTTCATCGAGCAAATAGTACGATTTAGCCAGCTTGTAATTGGCCTCTCTTTTCATTAGCTCTGTAATATTCTCTGTAGATAAAAGGTTGATGGCAGCTTTTACTGTTTCAGCCGATCGTTTAAGTGCAAAATTTGAACGCATAATACCAAGTCGGGCTTTCAGAATTGTCCATTTTGTACCGGCAAGTTTCTCGAGTCTTGTGAAATAATTAAGGGCTGTTTCGTATTCCTCGGCATTGAATGTTAGCTCTCCGGCTTTTATCAGTGCTTGCTCAGTGAATATATTATCCGATTTGTTGCTGACTTCTTTATAGTATTTGAGTGAGTTTGAATACTCTTCGTCTTCATATAGCGATTCGGCAAGATAAAATAAAGCATTTGTTTCGAAGCTTCCCCCGGGATAGCGTTTGAGGTACTGTTGCAGTAGTTTTTTGGCTTCGTCATCGCCTTCCATATAGCTTTTTTCTGCCGCCATATAAAATATGGAATCTTGTTTGTTTACAGATATGGTTACGTGATTGTCGAGACTGTTGGCATAGGTAAAATACCCATCTACATTATTTAAATCTACGTAATTGTTTTTTATTCCGGTTAGGGCCGCTTTGGCTTCTTCGCTGTTTGGATAATTTTCAACTACTTTTTTGAAACTCTCAAGTGAAGCATTAAAATTTTCGCGGTTGTAATAAATTAATCCCAGCTGTAAAAGGGCTTTTTTCAGAAAATTGCTTTGCGGCGCTTCTTTGATAAGTCGGTTGTACCCGTTTATCGCATGATCGATATTGTTATCTCGCTCGTTTGTGCGGGCAATTTCGTATAAGGCATCATCTACAAATGATGAACGCTTGAATTGTTCAATTAAGCCTTCAAGTAAATCTGTTTTTTTGTTGTGATTGTCGTTAAGTCCGTAGCATATTGCCGCCTGGAACAATGCATAATCAGGGTCATAGGCATTGAGCTGATGTGCTTTTTCGTAATACTCGATTGCAGGGATGAATTGACGTTTTAAATAAAAGCAATCAGCAATACGGTTCGATGCATCAGCTTCCATTTCTGTTTTGGTATTGCTTTGGTTTAGGTATTTCCGGAACCATTCAAGTGCCAAGTCGTATTTTTTTTGGTTAAAATAACAGTATCCGACATTGTAATATGCTTTTCCAAATTCATTGGTACTGAATGCTCCGGGCGTTTGTTGGAACATTTTAAAATACTCAATGGCTTTGTCGTATTTTAATGTGCGGAAATATGTTTCGCCCATCCAGTAAAGCGTTTGTGCTTTGTATGAACGGTTGTACTGATCGTTTTCGAGCGATTTATTGAATTGCTCTAATGCACGTGTATAGTGTCCGTCGTTGAATAATTCGAGGCCACGATAGTACGTAACCCGCTGAAGAGCTTCTTTAACAGACGGCGACTGGTTTTTAATTTTTTCAATTGAAGAAATGGCATCACCAAAGTTTTTGGTGGTCATGTACACCTTTACCAGATAGTTAAAGGCAGCATCATTTCGCTCAGAATCGGGATATTTTGTGATATATTCGTCAAAAGCTTTAATGGTTTCGTTAAACGGAGAGTAAGATAACTCGTACGTTAATTTAGCATAGTTAAATAAAGCGTCTTGTTCAATTTTAGGATCAAAGCTGTAATTGGCAGCTTGCTCAAATGCCACGCGGGCATTGTTTTTATTGTCGGTTTTTAAATAACAGTCGGCCAAATGATAATAGGCATTTTGTGCCATTAAATCATCGTTGACAGTTGCTATTTCAAAATTTTTGATGGCATTTTTGTAATCTTTGGTTTTATAATAGCAAAATCCCAGCCGGTAATAATCCTCAGGCGCTTTTTTCCGGTCAACACCTTCGTATGCCTCAAGGTATTTTATCGCGTTGTTAAAGCGGTTTGTCTCGTAAAAAGCATCGCCTACAATTTTATGCAGTTCATTTTGCTGTTCTTTAGGGGCGCTGCGTACAAGGTCTTCGCCAATTTCGATTACTTTGTTATAATCATCCATCAAGTAATAAATCTGGACGGTGTAATAATCGATAAAACCTTTAAACTCGCGATTGTTTCTGAGTTTTGAGAATTCATCGAGCGCTGTTTTATAATTCTCTTCCAAATAGTTAATGTAGCCCCAATAGTAAGTGGCTGACGGAGCATATTCAGAATTACTTTGTTTTATTTCGTAAAATGCCTGTTTGGCTTCGTTCATATTTCCGGCTTCGAAATTGCTGTACCCCGATAGAAATGTGAAATCTTCCCGGTCAGATTTTGGCAAAAGCCTTTTGTTAACTTTTTTAAAACTCCGGGCAGCAATGGGGTAACGACGGTTCGAAAATTGAAGTTTGGCCAACTCGTACCAAAGTTGGTTTTCCCATGGATTGCCGTTTGTAGTATTTATATACGATTGTATTTCGCTCTCACTTATGCGCTTGTTTTGTTTAACCATGCACATTAAACGATAATAATCGAGGTCGAAAAGTAGCGGATCGTTTGGATTGGTCTTTTCAATGAGATCTGAAAAAACCTTTTCGGCCGCAATGTAATTCGACGTATTGTAAAGCTCAATAGCTTTGTTGTATGTTAAAGGTGAGTTTTTATCGACTTTTTTTTGCGCGTTGAGGGATGTGCTTAGCGCTAAAATAATAATTAATAAGCTTAAAACCAGTTTTCTGTTTTTCATAATCAATTTCGATAATTTTGACTGTAAAAATAGCTATTTAATTTAAACTGTAAATGGTATGATAAAATGAGTTCTCAACATTAAACTGTTTATTTTGTGATTGTAGTATTTTTTGGGGTAAAAAAATTAGATTTGTGTGACAATAGATCGTTAGATTTTAGATATTAGACATGAGATTGGGTTTGCAAGTGTAAGAACATTAGTGCGTTAACAAACGCAGTCAAATTGTCTACAATTCTAATAATTAATCAGGTACCAAAATGTAACGAAGTATTGTGAGAAAAATTCAATATAAAATGGAAACAAAAACTTCAATAAGGCTTAAAAATATCGATGTATTTCAGCGCGATCAACTGGTGTTGACCAATGTTAATTTTGAAATAAAAAATGGTGAGTTTGTTTATGTAATTGGAAAAGTTGGAAGCGGAAAATCAAGTTTGATAAAAGTGCTAAATGCTGAAATTCCTGTTTTTGCAGGTGATGTTAATGTTGTCGGTTTCAACTTGTTAAAAATTAAAACTAATGAAGTGCCCTTGTTGAGACGAAAAATTGGGGTGGTGTTTCAGGATTTTAAGTTGCTGACCGATCGTTCGGTGTTCAATAATCTGAAGTTTGTACTTAAAGCTACCGGCTGGACTGATGAAAATGCGATGAAAGCACGTATTGAAGAAATTCTTGATCAGGTGGGTATGCTTCAGGTGGCACAAAAAATGCCTCACCAGCTTTCGGGGGGCGAACAACAACGGGTTGTAATTGCCCGGGCATTGCTAAACGACCCTGAAATAATTTTAGCCGACGAGCCCACCGG
>JAQIDF010000039.1 GCA_027858145.1 Prolixibacteraceae bacterium
CTGCGTCCAATAAAGTAATCGTTGTTGCCCCAAATTGAAACCAAAATGTTTTCACGTGTGATAATTTCATTGGGTCTCAGGCAAAGTATCCTTAGTACTTCGCTTTCTTTTTGAGTCAATCTTTTTTTGTTAGCATTCGATTTTAACAGCAAATTTTTATAATCGAATGTGAACACACCGAATTGGTATGTTTCTTTACTTACATCATCATCAGGCAAAATATTGTATCGGGTTATAATTGCGTTTATTCGACATAACAGTTCATCCTCGTCAAAAGGTTTTGTTATGTAGTCATCTACCCCAATGTCGAAACCTTTCATTTTATCCTGCTTCATCGAGCGGGCCGTGAGAAAGATAATCGGTATGGTTTTATTTTCAGCCCGTATTCTTTTGGCAAGCGAAAATCCATCGATGCCGGGCAACATGATGTCGAGGATGCAGAAATCGAAACTTCCGGCTTTATAACCTTTCATTCCCGAATCGCCATCGCGATAGAGTTTAACATCAAAACCATTCGATTCCAGATAGTCGACAAGCAAAAACCCAAGGCTTGTATCATCTTCAACCAGTAATATCTTCGTTCGCTTCATGTTTCAAAGGTAAAACAATTGTAAATATTGTGCCTTGTTTTTTTGATCCTGATACTGAAATGGTTCCGTTGTATTTTTCAACCATTCTTTTCACCAGTGTTAAACCGATGCCAAATCCCTTTACATTATGAATATCTCCGGTTGAAATCCTGAAATATTTCTCAAATATTTTATCGTGATACTTCTTGTCAATCCCAATGCCATTATCTTCTATGGTAAGTATTATATTGCCCTGGTTGTTTTTTGTGGCAATGTTAATTACAGGAGCTTCTTTTGAGTATTTTAGTGCATTGTCAATCAGATTTGATATAATAATGTTGAAGTGTTCAAGTGATCCCAGAATTTTTGAATGACGTGCATTAAGATTTAGGTTGATTTCACCTCCCATAGTATCAATGCGATGTTGAAATGAATGGCCGACTTGTTTTATGAGTTCATTTATCTTCAACGTCTCACTTTCATAGTTGTTGGCCTGATCTGATGATGCTTTCAGAATTTTTTCAACATTGATTTCTAACCGCTGGTTTTCTTTTTTTATAACTGCAATATATTCGTTGAGTTTATCATCCTTCAATCCGTCGGTTTTTTTCTTGACCATGCTTGCTGCCAGGTGGATGTTTGAAAGAGGGGTCTGGAACTCGTGTACCATATTGTTGATGAAATCCGAGGTTTGTTGTACCATCATTTGTTCTTTCCGGAACAGCCGGAGGGTAATGAAAAATGAAACAGCCACGAATATCAGCGAAATAAAAGCCAGCAGGAACACGCCCCTGATTTGTGCCATTAAGAACTCACTACGTCCCGGGAATTCAAGCCTGATTTTAATGTTGTCTCTTTCGAGTAAGCCGTTAAGGCTTTGCAGGTAGCATCTGTTGCCAAAAATGCGAGATGGATAGGTGATGGTCGTATCGGTTATTTCGAAAGTATAATCAAGATCAATGCTTTGAATTTCAAGTTTCGAATGTATGATACTATCTATTTCGGCAATTTTTTCTTTTCGGATGTGAGTTTTGCACTGGTTGCCACATAAATAATTTTGCATATCGGGGCATTCTTGTGCTGTTTTACCAATGGCACGCCGTGCTTCCGATAGTGCATTGTTGATGCTTAGGTTAAACTGTTCCTCTTCGAGCTCAGCTGCTTTAAATACCCAGTTTACCTGCACTGCCAGTATTATCAAAAGGGCAATAAAGGTGAATAATGCAAGGATGGTTTGTTTCCCGGGTTTCTTCATATCAGAGGCAAAAATAATGAAACTAACATGATTTCTCAGACATTAACATCACGTTAACATCAAATAACAAACCTTTAACGCGTATTGTATGTTTATTTATTAGTTTTGAATCATTCTAAACAGAGAAATAACAGTAACCGATTAAATTATTCGAAACATTAATCATTTTTAAAAAAAGATAGTTATGAAAAAGAAAATTGTTTATTCATTTTTATTTGTGTTTGCTTTAGCCGTTTTTGCACCAACTGTAGTTAATGCTATCGATACAGATGTACAGATTGTAAAAGTAGAAGGTGACGAGAAGAAAAAAGCTGATTGCGATAAGAAGGCTGAGACAAAATCAGCTGATTGCGACAAGAAAACTGAGAAAAAATCAGCCGATTGTGATAAGAAAGCAAAATCAAGTTGTGCTGAGAAAAAGTCATCATGCAGCGAGAAGAAAGCTGAATGCGACAAAGAATAATGAAGTGTTGTAATTTTTAAATATAATGAAGTCTGTCAGTTATGGCAGGCTTTTTTTATGTTTTGTCAGGGCATCATTTTGTTGAAAAGATCCCACAAAACGATACCGGCACTTACCGATATGTTGAATGAATGCTTTGTACCGTATTGTGGTATTTCAATAGCCCCATCGCAAAAGTCGATAACCTTTTGTTGAACCCCCTTTATCTCATTTCCGAATATTATGGCAATTTTTTCATCGGCTTCAGGTAAGAAATCGGGAAGCAGTATGCTTTTATCAACCTGTTCAATGGCATAAACTTTATAACCATTGCTTTTTAATTCGCTTACGGCATCGCTGGTTTCTTTAAAGTATTTCCAGTCAACCGATTTCTCGGCATCAAGCGCGGTTTTGTGTATGTCTTTGTTAGGCGGTGTGGCTGTGTAACCACACAAGTAAATGCTTTCAATCAGTAAGGCATCGGAGGTGCGAAAAACCGATCCGATGTTATTGCAGCTTCTGATGTTGTCAAGCACAACAACCACAGGTGCTTTCCCTGTGGTTCTATAAGCATCAATGTCAATACGATTTAGTTCGCTGTTTTTTAGTTTTCGCATATCAATTCAAAAAAAGTAGGTTTTATATTACAACAGTTCGTAAAAAAATATTTGAATTCATTAACAATGAACTGTTTATGTTGCTATAGTGTGTTTGTTTAAATTGCAGACATTTAGCTTGTTAAGAACAAGTCTATTGTCTCATGTCTAAAATCTAACAATCTGTTGATATTACCAATTTACGTTTTGACGTTTCACGGGCATGCTCATGCATCGTGCACCACCGCCGCCACGCGCCAGTTCGGCTCCTGCTATGGTGATCAGGGTTTTTGAATCGGGTATGGGCAGGTCGTTTTTAATAATATCGGTAGCCTTAACAATATTGAATCCTTTATGTTTAAGTGCTTCGGCGGTATAATTATTTCGTTCGTATCCAATAACTACCCCGGGTTGCAGTGCCAGAAAATTAGCACCGCTGTGCCACTGTTCACGTTCCTGATGCCAGGTGTCTTCGCCGCCACATTTTACCGGATCAAGGTCGATGCCTGTGCTTTTTAGTGCCGACAACAGGTGTGGGGCCGTAGTGATTGAGTCAACTCTGCCATTATCAATTACGATATGAATGGTTCGGTAACGGTTGTGGGTCATTATAAGTGGCTCGTGAACCATACAAATATCACGGTCGAGCATGGTAAATACCATATCGAGGTGTATAAACGATTCAGGTGTGTCGGGTAGTTCCTGAACGATGATGTGGCTCCTCTCTTTTTTCTGTTTCTTGATGGCTTCAATTATGAAGTCAATTCCATGGGTCGAGGTGCGGATGCCGGTTCCTATAACCAGTACATCGTCGCGGACAATTAGTACATCACCACCTTCAATTTTTATTTCGGGGGCATCGAGGCTGGCTGCCGAAATGGTTTCAACTTTAAAGCGGTTATGGTTTTTGAAAATTGAATCCATGATAATAGACTCACGTTCACGAACGTTGCTGGCCATTTTGCCTATCAGTACCTTGTTGTACATGCTAATAGAAGCATCGCGTGTAAACAAAAAGTTGTGCAGGGGCCTGAGGCTGTATCGCTCGTCGCTCAGATAGCGTGTGAGGTTGTCGCGCAATAATTCCACGCCCTCGATGAGCTGGCGTGCTGCTTCGGTGTTCGACAGTTGTCCCAGGTTTTCTTTTAGCCCCGGCACTCCTTCGGCACGGCACACTTCATCAAGCACGTTATTTTTTACATTTTCATCGGATAAAATGTCGGCAAGAAGATCTTTTACTTCATGTACCTCACAATGCATTTGAAGCACACCTTTAAACTGGCGGTACTCTTCCGATGCCACCGAAAGGTTTAAGATATCGCTGTAAAGTGCACGTTCAGCATTGCCCGGCGTCATTTTTTCTACTTCCTGCCCGGGGGAGTGAACAATTACCCCCTCTAATTTTCCTATTTCGGAATGAATTTTGATATTCTGCATAGTCGTAATAATTGGTTGGGTAAAATTAGGCATTCTTTTTGGATGTAATTGATTTCGGTTTAATGAAAATTGTCATCTTTATAAATAGAATGACATGGTGATTATTGTAATAAATAGATTATTAAATAACTTTGATTCGTGAAACGATTGTTAATAATTTTATCGGTAATACTTTTTATTGTTCCGCTGTCCGTCTTTTCACAAAAAACGGAAGCAAATGATACGCTTTATGTTACAGCCGAGAATGATTCGTTGTTATATGTTGAGCTTGATGCCATAGATGTTTACCCTGAGCGCGGGCGTAAAATGAACTATCGCCGTTATTCCCGGCTTGTTCGTAAACTTCGTAAGGTTTACCCGTTTGCCCGCGAGGCTGTTGTTGAGTTGCAAAAGTATAACGAAATGTACGAGAATACGGATAAAGAACGGGATAAACGAAAGTATGTCCGTCATGTTGAGCGTGATTTGTTCAAGCGTCATGAAGACGAACTTAAGAAGCTTACTATTTCTGAAGGCCGTTACCTGATTTTACTTATCGACAGAGAAACCGACAATACTTCATATTCGATTATCAAAGAAGTAAAAGGTGGGTTGCCTGCTTTATTTTGGCAGGGCATTGCCAGAATTTTTAATAACGATTTAAAGGAAGAATACGATCCACATTATAAGCATTTTGTTATCGAGCAAATAGTGTTGATGCTTGAAAAGGAATATGACGAAAAAGAGGAAAAAGTGAAGGCTGATTCTTCTGAAAGCAATTGAATACAATTGTTTTCTATCGCTTTCGTTGGCTTGATAAAACTTAATAGCTTAATAACCATATAAATTAAGCTCAAAAACATGAAGTTGGTGTTTTCTTGCAAATACTACTTATTTCCCCTTGCCCGAAAAGCAATTAATAAGCGTGTAAATCAGTATTTTGAAATCCAAATAAAGAGAAATATTTTTCAGGTAGATAATATCGAAAGGTGCCCGCTCTACCATTTGCTCAATATCCGAGGCATATCCGTATTTAACCTGACCCCATGATGTGATTCCCGGTCTGATACGCTGAAGTTGAATGTAATGAGGTGCCTTCCTCTTTATCTCATCAATATAGTGCTGGCGCTCGGGGCGTGGCCCTACAAGCGACATGTCGCCTTTTATTACATTGTAGAATTGTGGGATTTCATCGATGTGTGTGCGCCGCATGAACTGGCCAAACGTGGTGATGCGCGGATCGTTTGTCGATGAGAGGGCAGGGCCATTGGGTTCTGCATCTGGCACCATGCTTCTGAATTTGTAAATTGTAAATTCATTTCCGTAGCGTCCCACTCTTTTTTGGGAGTACAAAATTGGCCCTTTTGATGAGGTTTTTATCCCAAAATAAACCAAAGGAAAAAATGGGGCAAAAATGATTAGTGCCAGGGTTGAAAAAGAAACATCAATTAAGCGTTTTATGTTTTCCTGCCAGGCAGGCATAATTCCATTTGATATTTTTACGAGGGGGCTCGAGTACACCGTACTCATTTTTACACTTCCTGAAAGAATATCATACATGTCGGGTATGGCTTTAACGTTAATGTTTCGGTAATCGAGTGCCGATAAAATATGTTGAATCTTGTTATGCTCTGAAGTTTCTATGGCCAGGATGATTTCTTCAATGTTGCTTTCGTCAATTATTCTTGGTATGTCTTCAATCGATCCTAAATGTGGTGTGTACTCATTGAGCTGCAGGTCGTTTCGGTCGTTAATTCTCACAAAGCCAATAATCCGGTTGCCAGTAGTACGTATGTTCGATGCCATTTCGATGTACAGGTTCACAGCTTGAGCACTGCCTCCCACGATGAGTGTGTTGAAACCTATTTCCCTATTTTGTATTTTATGACTTGTTTGGCTGGTTAAAATTAATCTTGGAATAAGTATGAGGAAAAAGTGAAGGCCCAACAGGGTGAAATATAGACTGTAATAATGTTTGTAAGTCGATATTGAATCGTCGAGCAATAGGGTGAAAAAGATAATGGTAACACCAATGATTGTTGTAAAAGCTGTTTGTCCCAGGTCAATTAATCGGGAACGGCGATATATATTGCGGTAAAATCCGGTAATGTAATAGAAAATCAACCAAAAAGTTGGAATGACAACAAGTGCAACCCAAAAATTAGCATCAATTTTAATGGTGCCGGTTTGATGGAAAAACTCGTTTTCAATGTAAACCCGCCTGAAAATATAAAATAAACTCCATGCTATAGCTGCTGCTAATGCATCTAATATCATGTACCTTGCTACCTGTCTTCGGTTATTCATGCATGTATTATTGTTGGTCAAACGATAAAGAATTGCATTATTATTAACGCTTGGGTTTTTTAGAAATTGCGCACAAAGCTATCTTTTTTATCTTTCTCTAAAAATCCTGAATAATAATGTCTTTTACTTTATGGAGAATTTTTAACACCATTAAGTAATGAGTGAGGCAAAAAGCAGGTTTATTGTTATGAATAATGTGAAGTGCAAAAGATTCCAGACTTCTGGATTTTAGTTGTTCTGTTGTTGGGTTGTCGCATTTGAAGCGTACACCACTTGAATTTTCAAGATAAGCATTGGTGAAATTGAAAATAAAACTTTCGCGTTTGTCTTCAAATCGCAAGATGTGTTCATTGTTGTTGTCTTTGGTTAAAATAATAAATCCGTATGAGTGGTCGTACATTTTGAGCCTGATTGTTATAACAGATTTTCCTTTAGGTGATATGTCCATCGAATTGATGTCTGTTTTTTTGACATGCATGGGATTCTTTATGGTAATTAAGCTAACTGCATTTAACAGGGTTTCTCTTAGCTCGTGTTGGGATTTTACATTCTTGTGTATTTTTAAGAAATGTAAGCCATTTATTTATAACGGGTTTCTTTTTTCGTAAAAAAAAGCATTTAAAAAACTTTTCTCATGCTTTATTCGGATTAACTTTGAATTTAATCTAATAACGAATATAACGATTAAAAGTTTTATGGTTCACGATTCATTGCGGCATAAAGGTATGCGTCGGAAATTGGTGGAAACGGTTGCAGAGAAAGGAATTACCGACCAGTCGGTGCTCGATGCTATCGGTAAAGTGCCACGACACCTTTTTATGGAAAGCAGCTTTGTTAAGTTTGCATACAAAGACCAGGCGTTCCCGATTGGAGCCGGGCAAACCATTTCGCAACCCTATACCGTAGCTTTTCAAACTCAACTTTTAAATGTTGCACCCAATAGTAAAATACTGGAGGTGGGCACCGGCTCTGGCTATCAGGCGGCGGTATTGCTTGAAATGGGCACACAGGTTTTTTCCATTGAGCGGCAGCGCGAACTGTATGTAAAAGTGCAACAACTTTTGCCCAAAATAGGTTACCATCCGCGTTTCTTTTTTGGCGACGGTTACAAAGGGCTGCCAACCTATGGGCCATTCGATGGCATTGTTGTTACAGCTGGTGCGCCGTATATTCCTGAAGCCCTGAAACAACAATTGAAAGTTGGGGCACGGTTGGTGATACCAGTAAGCAAAGGTGAACATCAGGTGATGACGGTTGTTGAACGTGTAAGTGAAACTGAATTTGATGAAAAGCAATACGGCATGTTTAGTTTTGTGCCCATGCTTAAAGGAACGAGTTAATTTTTAATAAGCAGAAAAAATGAAAGTTAAGATATTTCCATTCAATCCTTTGCAGGAAAATACATTTGTATTGTACGACGATACGGGCGAATGCGCCATTGTTGACCCCGGTTGTTTCAATGATGAAGAATTTAAACAGCTTGATTCTTTTATTACAGAAAACAACTTGAAACCGGTGAAGTTAATTAATACCCACTGCCATTTCGACCATATTTTTGGTGTTGACCGATGTCGCGAAAAATACGGACTGCAATGGGAGGCACACCCCGATGATGCATTTTTGGTGGAATCGGCCCCTTCGCAGGGTGCCATGTTCGGGATGAATATGGCACATATTGAACCTGCCGAAAAAGCTTTAAACGAAGGCGATGCCATTAAGTTTGGCAATACAACACTACAACTCTTTCATGTGCCGGGCCATTCGCCGGGCAGCTTATGTTTTTATGATGCCGAAAGTGGCAACCTGATTGTAGGTGATGTGCTTTTCAGGGGGAGTATTGGCCGTACCGATTTGCCAAAAGGCGATTACGATACATTAATTGGTGGCATTAAACAGAAGTTGTTACCTCTGCCCAATGGTATTACTGTATTTCCGGGACATGGGCCAACCACAACCATTGCCAATGAAATAGAAGGTAACCCATTTCTTCAATAATTAAACCATGTCAATGAGATATCGATAGTAGTTCTTATCTGAATTAAATATTGCTTTTTTAATCTCTTCAACCCAGCTTTTTATTTTTGGGTTTTTTTGTTCTGTTTCAGTAAGCACTTTTTTGATTTCACCAATTTGATAGGGCTTTAACTTATTCAATCTTTCCGTTGTGCCCTTTAATATTTGTTTTTCTGTTTCGTTAAAAAACTCATTGTATTTATTCTGGAAAGAGTTATAGAAGCTGTTATTCCCTTTTCTTAGCGATGATTTGATATTTGTCCCCTGTGGTAGTTTGAAGTAAAAGGTTGTACCTTCTCCTTCTTTTGTGTAAAAGTCGATAGATCCCCCATGTGATTCGATTGCCATTTTGCAAAATGTGAGTCCAATACCTGTAGTTCCTTTTTGTTGTTTTAGTGACGAAATATATTGTCCGAATTTTTTAAATACCAGGTCTTTTTTTTCTTCGGGTAT
>JAQIDF010000063.1 GCA_027858145.1 Prolixibacteraceae bacterium
AAAACGAGTGTTGTACCTGTTTCTGTAGCGATAGAATATTCTCCATCGACATTTGTAACTGTACCTACTGTGGTACCTTTTTCTACCACGCTAACTCCGGGAAGCGGAGATCCGTCGGCAGCAGAAGTCACAGTACCACTTACGGTAACTTCCTGTGTGTTTTTTTCAACCGAAAAGTTTACCAGTATTTCAATCCAAAAGTATACCATTTTATTTAAATAAAAAAGATGGTTCCTTTCCCGATTGGGGTACCCCAATCGGGAAAGGAACAGGAGCGCGAATTTTTATATTTTTCATTTTCATTTTTGCATCATTTTTTTTGTTTCTTTCAAACGGTATGAATCTCCATTCATGTTTACTAAATAAGCTTTGTGTGTAATCCGGTCAACCAAAGCGGCTGTTAATACAGGATCTCCAAATATTTCAGACCACCGGTCAAATCCTAGATTTGTTGTAATGATAGTTGACTTTCGTCCGATTCGTAATGAGAGATGGCTGAACAATAGTTCTGCACCTTCTTTATCAAAGGATACATAACCAAATTCATCACAAATAACCAAGTCATATTTTTCAAACTTTAGCTCTAACTGTCTAAGGGTTCGCTGCGAGTGCGATTCTCGTATTTGAGTTAGTAATTTGTGAACAGTTGTAAACATAACCTTATAACCTTGCATGCATGCTTTCAGACCAAGGCCAATGGCAATATGAGTTTTTCCTGTACCCGGATTTCCTGCTAAAACTATATTCTGCCCTGATTCTATAAAATCTAGTCTTTCCAATAAGGTTAATTTTTCATTTGCATCGGTGGGTAGCTGGTCTCTAATTAAATCATTCAAATACATTTTTGCAGGAAATTCAGCCTGTCTTATTTGAACTTTTTTTCTATTTTCTACCCTGACTTCAAATTCTCGTTCCATAAGACGTAAAAGGAATTCTTCGTAGTTTATGCGTTCCACAGAAGCTTCCTGTGCCAGCTGTTTAAAATCGCGTCGAAATACAGGCATTCTTAATTCTTTACTGTATCTGATTATATCCTGATCTGTTTGATTATTCATAGTTGTTTATTTAATTCATTAATGATGACATTTTAGCTAATTGCTCTTGAGCTAATTTTGTGGTTTGATTACAATGAATAGGTTCAAAGCTGTTGGTTTTATTGCCCAAAAGCATCTTTATTTTTTCACTGTTTATTTGACCACCTCCGGTATTTAAAATCGAGGTTACTGATTCTTCAAGTTTTTGTTCGGTAATTTTATTCTTATGGCAATAATCTAACAGTTCAATAAATGCTCTTGGCTTATCATTAAAATATTCATTGTAAAGCAATTTTAAATAGCTACTGCTGGCAAGAGCAACACTACCTGATAGCGCACCCGGTTTTTGCTTAAATGTATCGAGATAGTGCTCTATGGTGATAATCCACTCGTGGTTTTTATAGCTGCGATTATGCGCTGCAATTATTTTATTATCATGGTAGATGTGTATTTTATGACTCAATATGCCAACATCTATAAATTGACCAACCAAATTATCGGGAACAGAATAACGGTTAGTTTTATAGCTGATGGTGGAATATTTATCTACTCTTAGTTGTACTTGTTCTGCACAGGCTAACTTTGCTGGGCTTGATAATAAAACTTTTTTCTCCTCTGAGAAAAGCTGTTCCGCTGTTTTTCCACTCAATTTTTGTTTCGTAGTATTGAGTTTGTTGAGAATAGTCATAAGCCATATTTCAGCTTCTGCCTGAGAGTCAAAGCAACTTTTTATGGCAAAGGCTTTGCGCCTGACATATTCAACACTCCTTTCTACATGTCCTTTCTCGTTACCTTTATAGGCATTGCAAAAGCGATGGGTAAAACAGTAATGCCCTCGCAACTGCAACAGAGCTTGCGTGGGTTCTTTCTCATACTTGCCAATGAATTTTGCTACGGCTACTCGCATGTTATCATAAACCATTTTCTTGTAAACACCTTGGACGTGATCAAAAAAAGCAACATGTGATTCCATAAATGCTAGAGTATCTTGTCGCTGATAAAGTGCGGCGAATCGATAA
>JAQIDF010000084.1 GCA_027858145.1 Prolixibacteraceae bacterium
TTTCACCTTCATAATGGTAGCTATGGTTTTTCGCCTCAAGATAATGCCCAATAGTATCTCCTTTGGCTAATACAATAGCTTTAGCCCCCGAGATGCCTTTATAGCTAATGTTTTCTTCATAAATTTCATCTGAAGGTGACGAGCAAAATGTACTTGTTAATAACAGGCTATCTGCCATTCCGGGTTGGATAGTTGCACTAACTACTAGCTCATGCTCCACGTTAACCGGGTTAAAATCGATTTCGCGCGAACAGGAAAAGAGGAGAAGAGTTATTGGAATAATTAATCTTTTTATCATTGCTTGAATATTATTTTATGGCTTCCCTATGTTGTCCGATTTTAGAGGCATAAAAAAGGAACTATTACCATCTATGGATGTGTGATAACTATATGTTTTAGAAGGTTGTAGGATATGTTGCGTATTGGATGCTACAGATATATTGCTGGTCGATATCCAGAAGAAGTGGTAGTTTTTGTTCATATTTAAAGGGGGTATTTGATATAATATTTTGCAATATTAACAAAATAAACGATAATGTGCGAATATATTCATATCTATAGAAATATTTTTTGAAAGGTTTCTTCAATGGTTGTTTGTATAAGGTTTCATCAGTCAAATACCTCGATGTAAATACTTGCTATCCGCCCATGAAAGACGGTTGGTTTTAGTGAAAAGCACTTTATTGCCACTAACATTTTTTTCATTCTTTTTTCATCAATTTTGGACTGTTGAAGAATATATTTGTCTATTGATAGTGTTTAATATAAAAATAGAAAAATGAGAGTGGTTTTAACAGTTCTAATGGTATTGTTTTCGGGAATATTAGTTGCACAGTATAAACAAGATATACGTGGAGTAGTAACTGATAAAGCATCGGGGGCATCCCTTCCGGCAGCAAATGTTGCTTTAATAAACAGTGCCGAAACTTATGGTGTGTCAAGTAATGAGGATGGAGTTTTTGAATTTAACGATGTGCCGGTAGGGCGGTATGATTTAGTGGTAAGGTATATTGGTTATGAGCCGTATGTGGCTAGCAACGTTGAGCTTAACTCGGGGAAAGAAAAAATCGTCCATATTCAGCTAACAGAAAAAGTTGTTCGTGTTGAGGGGGTGACTGTTAAGGCCTACAAAAATGGTGAGATGAACAACAAAATGGCAGCATTGAGTGCCCGCTCTTTTTCGGTAAGCGAAACCGAACGCTATGCCGGAAGCCTGGGCGACCCCTCGCGAATGGCTTCGAACTTTGCCGGTGTAATAACGGCCAACGACAGCCGGAACGACATTATCATCAGGGGGAATTCGCCACAAGGCCTTCTGTGGCGAATCGACGGGGTGACCATTCCTAATCCGAATCATTATGGGGCGTTAGGTACAACCGGCGGGCCGGTGAGTATCTTGAACAATAATGTACTTACGAATTCCGATTTTTTTACTGGAGCTTTCCCGGCGGAATATGGTAATGCCCTGTCTGGTGTTTTCGACCTGAAAATGCGGAACGGTAATAACCGCGAGCATGAATTTGTGGGGCAAATCGGTTTTGGTGGTTTTGAGCTGGGCGCCGAAGGGCCTTTATCACAAAGCAGCAATGCCTCGTACATGGTTAATTACCGGTATTCGGTGCTGGCACTGATGGATAAAATTGGCTTTTTTGCAGCCGATGGGGGCGTGCCCGAGTATCAGGACCTTACTTTCCGGTTAAACATGCCCACGAAGAACGCCGGTACATTTTCGGTATTCGGAATTGCAGGTGATAGTGAAATTGAATTCTCAGATAATGATGAAGAGGGCGGAACTTCGTACGATACCAGTAACGACAACCGCACCATTAATGGTTCGCGCATGGGGGTGCTGGCAGCTACCCACCGTTTTCGGCCAAACGATAAGTCAAGCATCTATTCAACCTTGTCAGCCACATATCAAAATGTAGGTACCACTATTGATACTTTGAATGTTGATGGCAGCACAAAAGTGTATTTTGCCGAGGAGAATGCAGAAATACGCTTTTCGGCAACCTCTGAGCTGAATTATAAATTTAATGCGCGAAATACATTAAAAGCGGGTTTCGATTTTCAAAACTTTCGCATTAATTAT
>JAQIDF010000144.1 GCA_027858145.1 Prolixibacteraceae bacterium
CAAAAAATGGAAAAGTGGCTGGAATGCATTGTGTGCGCATGAAACTTGGCACCTTTGATTCCAGCGGACGCCGCCGTCCGGTTGAGAGCGACGAATCGTTTGTGCTGGATGCCGACCAGGTGATTATCGCAACCGGACAAACACTTGATACTGATAAAATTCTTGATGGCACATCGCTTGAGCTGATAAGCAAGTCGCAAATCAAATGTGACCCGCGAACCGGGCAAACGTCTGTACCGTGGGTTTTCACCGGGGGCGATGCAGCTACCGGGCCTTCATCGGTAATTGAAGCGGTAGGCGCCGGCGAACGTGCAGCCGTTGGTATTGATGAGATGCTGACTGGTAAGCTTCATGCTTTCTGGAGCGAAGAAAAGGTGAATGATACCTATTTTGATCCTGATGCCGAACCGGCAAAGTATCCTCGCACACACATGGTTATGCTGCCTGCCGAACGCCGGATGCATAATTTTGACGAGGTGGAACTGGTGTGGCCCGAAAACGAAGCCATTCGCCAGGCTCGCAGATGCTTGAGATGTGATTATGGTAATTAGTAAATGGATGTTAAATCTCTTATTCGTTAACAATGAAAAATACGGTCTATATAAATAAAAAAGCTGTTGAGGTTGAACTGGAAACAACAATTCTGGATGCAGCTGCCCGTGCGGGCATAAAAATACCAACCCTTTGTCATCTCGAAGGACAAATTCCAAAAGGCGCCTGCAGGGTTTGCATGGTTGATGTTGAAGGTGCCAAAAACATGGTGGCTTCGTGTACCACACCGGTAACCGATGGAATGAAAGTAGTAACCAACTCCCGCGAAGTTCGCGAAGCCCATAAGTTTGTGCTTGAGTTGCTTATTTCTGAACATTGCGGCGAATGCAAAACCTGTGTCCGGAATGATGACTGTGAACTTCAACGAATGGCTATAGAGCTGGGCGTAATGGATATACCTTACGAAGGAGAAAAGCTGGTAACCCGTATTGACGATTCAACACCGGCACTGGTTCGTGACTCCGGAAAATGTATCAAATGTCGCCGGTGCCTTACCGTATGTAACGAAGTGCAGGGAATTGGAGCCTTGGCAGCTCAGGGACGAGGTTTCGAATCGGTTATAGGCCCGGCTTTTGACAATTCGCTCGAAGGGGTAGAGTGCGTACAATGCGGACAATGTGCCGCGGTATGCCCGGTTGGTGCCATTACCGAGAAAGAACATATCGACTATGTGTGGGATGCCATCGAAGATCCATCAAAATTTGTTGTGGTACAAACTGCACCGGCCATTCGTGCTGCACTGGGCGAATGCTTCGACTACGACCCCGGCACATTAGTTACAGGCAAAATGGTTGCAGCATTGCGGCTTATTGGTTTCGACCGTGTTTTTGACACCAACTTTGCAGCCGACCTTACTATTATGGAAGAAGGAACTGAATTGCTTACACGGCTCAAAACAGCACTGGTTGATAAAAAACAGGTGGCTTTGCCAATGTTCACTTCATGCTCGCCGGGTTGGATTAAATACGCTGAATATTTTCACCCTGAATTTCTGGATAATATTTCAACCTGCAAGTCGCCTCAGCAAATGTTTGGCGCCGTGGCCAAAACATATATGGCTAAAAAAGAAGATGTTGACCCGAAAGATGTGGTAGTGGTTTCGGTGATGCCATGTACCGCGAAAAAATTTGAGGCGGGCAGGGATGAGATGAATGCTAGTGGTTTTCAGGATGTGGATTACGTACTAACTACACGCGAATTGGCACGCATGATAAAACAAACCGGCATCGAATTTAAAGCGCTTGACAATGACAAAATGGATTCGCCATTAGGACAAAGCTCAGGGGCTGCCGATATTTTTGCCAATACAGGAGGTGTGATGGAAGCTGCTGTTCGTACCGCTTACGAGATTGTTACCGGACGTGAGTTGCCCCTTGGTAATTTGCATATTAAAGAAGTGGCCGGACTCGAAGGGGTAAAAAAAGCAAGCCTGAAAATCGAAGGTTGCCTGCCTGAATGGAGTTTTCTCGAAGGGGTTGAACTGAAGGTGGGTGTTGCACACGGATTGGGCAATGCACGTAAAATAATTGAAGCAATACGTGCCGGCGAAACATTTCATTTTATCGAAATCATGACCTGTCCCGGTGGTTGTATTGGCGGAGGTGGACAGCCCCGTTTTACGACTGATGAAGTGAGGAGGAAACGTATTGAAGCAATTTACAAGGAAGACGAAGGGAAAACAGTGAGAAAATCGCACATGAATCCTGAAATTGTTCAGATTTACGAAGAGTTTCTGAAAAAACCACTGGGCGAATTATCCCATTCGTTATTGCATACGCATTATCACGAACGGAATTAAAAAAGCACCCGCTGAATGGTTTAAACCATTCAGCGGGTGCTTTATGAATATCGGCTAATCAATTGTTCATCGTTTTGATGACTGATATCGACGTTTACCCCGGTATGGGCTCTTCTTCTTCCGTTGATTATTATTTTTCGTTTTGTTCGTTTCCTGTTTGAAATCACTGGAACTGCTTTCGAGATGATACGGGTGCTCTTTCACCACATCAATCTTCATTGAAATAAGCTTCTGAATATCCTTTATGTAAGGAAGTTCGTCAGTGTCGCACAGTGAAATGGCACGGCCTGCTGCTCCTGCACGTCCGGTGCGGCCAATACGGTGAACGTAGGTTTCGGCAATATTCGGTATCTCAAAGTTGATAACACACGAAAGGTCGTCAACATCAATACCGCGAGCCGCAATATCGGTTGCCACAAGCACTTTGGTATATTTGTTTTTGAAATTTTTCAATGCTTTCTGGCGTGCCATTTGTGACTTGTTCGAATGTAGTGCCTCTGTTTTTATTCCCTTCTTGTTCAGTAGCTTAGCTAACTTGTCAGCACCATATTTTGTGCGGGTAAAAATAAGGGCCGAGTTGATGCTTTCGTCATCCAGTAAATCCAGTAGCAAGTTACGTTTATTGTCTTTGCTAACATGGTACAGCGACTGTTCAACCGTTTCGGCTGTTGTTGCTTCAGGTGTTATCGAAACATGTTCGGGATTATTCAGTATAGAATTAGCCAAATCAACAATAGATAAGGGCATGGTTGCTGAAAAAAACAGCGACTGACGTTCTTGTGGTAGTAGTTTAATGATTTTCTTTACATCATTCAGAAAGCCCATGTCGAGCATACGGTCGGCTTCGTCGAGCACAAAATATTCAATCGAGTTTAATTTGATAAACCCTTGGTTGATAAGGTCAAGCAAGCGTCCCGGTGTAGCGGTTAAAATGTCAACACCTCTTCTTAAGGCTTGTGTTTGCGCGTGTTGCGATACACCGCCAAAAACAACTGTATGCCGTAATCCCGTATGTTTACCGTATGCCGAAAGACTATTGTCAATCTGGATGGCCAGTTCGCGGGTAGGTGTAACTATCAGTGCCTTAATTTTTTTTCTGCCTTTTTCTTGTGTGGCACTTTCGTGTAAAAGCTGTAAAACAGGAATTGAAAAAGCAGCCGTTTTGCCGGTGCCGGTTTGTGCACAACCCATCAGGTCGCGCTTGCTAAGTAAAATTGGAATGGCTTGTTCCTGAATTGGGGTAGGAGTAGTGTATCCTTCGTTTTCAATAGCCTTTTTGATAGGCTCAATCAATTCTAAATCGTTAAATGTCATATAATTTTGTAAGCGGGACATTTTTACTGTCCCATATTTGTGGGGCGCAATGTACGCTAAATTGTTGGTTTTATGTGCATTTTTACAGGTAAGAACTGTGATATTTAATATGCGGGGGCAAGGCTAGCGCGTTAAAAAAATACTTTAGAAAAAAAGAAATATGCCACGGATGCACGAATATACTTCAAAATTTACCGAAAGTTAGTTCGAGTTTTCGGTTTATATTTGGCATGAGTTGAGCAGTTTGTGGATTTTATCTGCATTTGCGGAATGTTAAATCCGTAACGAGCCACAATGTATTCTTTTACTTTTATCCATACTGTGAATCGAATAAAGTTGTGTTGCTTCAAACAGTCTGTCATTTAACTCCCATTTTTCCATGGCTCTATGATATAAGCTTTATAATTTTGATATTATGGGTGGTTTATAGCGTCACCCCTGTTTTAAATATTGCAATTTCCTTAAAACCTGTTTTTTCGTGGTTCAGCTTTTCTCCGTTAGCTGTTTTAATTACAAAATCAACAAATGCTTCTAATAGTTCGTCCATTGTTTTGCCTTCAACCAATGTGCCAGCATTGAAATCAATCCAGTTGCGCTTGTGATTATACAAATCGCTGTTGGTCGATATTTTCATGGTAGGTATAAAACTGCCAAACGGGGTTCCACGGCCGGTGGTAAACAATACCATCTGGCAACCGCTAAAACCCAGTGCCGATGCCGCAACCAAATCGTTACCTGGTGCTGATAACAGGTTCAGCCCGTTTTTCTTCAACGGTTCGGCGTATTTTAATACATTAACCACGGTAGCGGTGCCGCCTTTTTGTGTGCAGCCCAACGATTTGTCTTCAAGTGTGGTTATACCGCCTTTTTTATTTCCCGGCGACGGATTTTCGTACACCGGCAGTTCATTTTTCAGATAGTAATCCTTAAAATCGTTAATCAGGCTAACCGTTTTGTCAAATACCTCACTATTTTCAGCCCGTTCCATCAGTTGGGTTTCGGCACCAAACATTTCAGGTACTTCGGTAAGGATGGTTGTGCCGCCCTGTGCCACCAAAAAGTCTGAGAAAGCACCTACGAGCGGGTTAGCAGTTATGCCCGAGAGACCATCGGAGCCACCACATTTCAGTCCAATTTTTAGCTCCGATAGTGGTATGTCCTCACGTTTGTCGCTATGCATGGCTTCGTAAAGTTCTTTTAACAGTTCAAGACCGGCTTCTATTTCGTCTTCAACCTCCTGTGCCACCATAAATTTAACACGCTCAGGATTATAATCGCCAATATGTTCTTTCAACTGGTTAATCTGGTTGTTTTCGCAACCCAGTCCCATTATCAATACGCCACCCGCATTGGGATGGTTTATCACATCGGCCAGTGCTTTCTGGGTGTTCACGTGGTCGTTACCCAACTGCGAACAGCCATAGCTGTGTTTGAAAACCTCAATGGCATCAATATCGGCAGGGGCGACTTCCTGCTTAAAACGGTCGATAATCATTTGTGCCTGGCCATTAACACAGCCCACGCTGGGTACAATCCACAGTTCGTTTCTGATTCCCGTTTTTCCGTTCCATCTTTTGAAACCCTTAAAGGTTAACCCGCTTTTTTTGTGGGTGAGCTCGTTTAGTTTCTGGTCAAAACGATATTCAATTGTGCCGGAGAGATTGGTTTTCAGGTTATGTATATGAATGTGGTTTCCGGCTGAAATATTATTGAGCGCATGGCCTATAGGCGCACCATATTTTACAATGTTTTCGTCTATTGCAATGTCGTTCAGGGCAATTTTATGCCCGCGTGGCACCTCATCTATTAGTCTTATGCTTTGCCCGTCAACTTTAATGGTGGTGCCTTCCGGGATATCCTGGAGGGCAATTACCACATTATCAATCGGATTTATTTTAATGAATTGCTCCATAGCTTATTTGTTCATGTTGTCAATGGTAATTTTCATCAGCGGATTGTCTTTGCTGAGTACCGCTTTTACCGCTTTTTTCATACCCACTTGTTCAATTAAAAACAGGTAGTGGCTTACAGTCATGGTAAGGTTGGGTATCTCATTCAGGTCGCGTTTCCATACTTTATCCAGTTTCAGCACTTTTTCAACCAGTTCGTATATCGATACAGGACGGCCATCGCATTGAGCCCAGGCATTTTTATAAAAATCCAAAATCCACTGGTCGTCCTGCACGCTGTATTCTTTACCTTCGGCTTCGCCTTTAAAATAGGCAATCATGGCTGCCAGCGAAAATACCAGCTTTTGTGGCAACATATTGTGGGTATTGTGAAAATTCAGCAGCGATGGTAGATTACGGGTTTCCCATTTCGACATGGCATTAAGCGCAATGCTTTGCCATTGGTGGCGGATATACGGGTTAGAGAAACGCTCCAGAATCTTTTTGGCAAATTTTTTCAACTCTTTTTCCGAACCGTCTAGTACAGGCAGAACCTCATCGTACACCAGTTCCTGCATAAAACTACCAACTTCAAGATTTTCGTATGCATCGCGCACCGTGTCAATACCACTCAAAAACGATACGGCATAGCTTCCTGTATGGCAGCCGTTTAGTACCTGAACCTTTTGTTCACGATAGCGTTTCATGTCATTCACAAACTTTACTTCCAGGCCAGCTTCGGCTGCCGGAAACTCCTTTTTAACCCATTCCGGAGCTTCAATAACCCACAAGTGGAAATATTCGCCAACAACAACCAGATTGTCTTCGTAGCCCAGGTGTTCCTGAATCTCTTTAATCTCATCGCGCGGAAACCCTGGTACAATGCGGTCAACCAGCGTACTGCAAAAGCAGCATGCATTGTTTACCCAGTTTATAAACTCGTTGCCCAGCTGCCAGTTTTCGGCATGCCGCAATACCAGTTTTTTCAACATATCGCCGTTGCGGTCAATCAGCTCGCATGCCAAAAATATCAAACCCTTCGATTCGTCACCGTTAAAAGCCTTAAAGCGCTCGTATAGCAAGGCCGTAACCTTGCCCGGAAACGAGTTCTGAGGCTTCATCTCCAGTGTGTCATTTTCATC
>JAQIDF010000153.1 GCA_027858145.1 Prolixibacteraceae bacterium
TGTTTTTTGAGGGAGTTATGCCGTGTAATGTTGAAAAACAGTCTTTTTTTAAACACGATATCATTTACAAATGTATTTTTGCTCTATGTTTGATTCTTTAGAGGTATTAGATCATGTAAGGCTTAATTTCAGCCAGGGAAGCTTGTTATTTCTTAATATTGCCCTTGCAATAATCATGTTTGGTGTGGCACTATCCATCAAGTTTAACGAATTTAAAGAAGTTGTAAAAAAACCACGTCCCACCATTATTGGTTACATCTCTCAATTTTTTGTGTTACCAGCCATTACATTTTTATTGGTGATGATTATCAGGCCAACACCATCAGTCGCACTGGGTATGATACTGGTGGCATCCTGTCCGGGAGGGAACATTTCAAATTTCCTATCGTCGCTTGCAAACGGTAATTCAGCCTTGTCGGTTACCATGACAGCACTGGCTACTTTATCGGCCATTTTCATGACCCCTTTTAATTTTTCATTCTGGGGTGAAATGTATGTAAACTTCTACAACAAAAGAGGTGGTGAATTTTTACGCCCGCTTGAAATTGAACCCTTACAAATGTTTATCACTGTTTTTATTATACTCGGAATACCTGTTATCCTGGGTTTATTGTTCAATAATTATCTTCCAAGAATAGCCCTCAAGGTTAAAAAACCCTTACAACGCTTTTCCATATTATTCTTCCTCATAATGGTATTCGTCATGCTGAAAAACAACTTTGAACAGTTCACTGTCAGCATTCATTTAATTTTCATAATTGTATTGTTGCATAATGCCCTTGCTCTGGGAAGTGGTTTCGGGTTGGCTTCAATATTTAAACTTAAAAGAAAAGACCGCCGTTCGATTTCCATCGAAACAGGTATTCAGAATTCTGGATTAGCACTTACATTAATGTTTAACCCCAAAATTTTCCCACCCGACTTTGAACTTGGTGGCATGGCTGTAATTGCTGGCTGGTGGGGTATTTGGCATATCATTTCAGGATTGATTATGGCTTCGTTATGGGGCCGCAAACCGTTAAACAAAGTTGTTACAAAAAAATAAATTATTGTGAGAAACGTAGAGAATAGATCATTAATATATGTAATCCTCAAATTTTGTACATCAATAGTACACCGCCTTACCCTAAAACATTTTACGGTAACTGGTCTTGAAAACATTCCGAAAGGGCAACCAATTATTTTTGCACCAAATCATCAAAATGCATTGCTCGATCCGTTTGCAGTTGCATTTGCCGGAAATTCGGAGCCCGTTTTTTTGGCACGGGCCGATATTTTCAAAAAAAAAATTATAGCCCGCTTCCTGAATGCCATTAAAATTGCCCCGGTTTACCGGATACGCGATGGCAAACAATCACTCGAAAAAAATAAAGATGTTTTTGCAAGCAGTGTACGGATATTGCAAAATAATCATTCCCTTTGCCTTTTCCCCGAAGGAAAACACGTGGGGATGAAAAGCATGGATCCACATAAGAAAGCCATCCCACGTATTGTTTTTATTGCAGCCGAACTTACGAATTTCGAACTCGACATCAATATCGTACCGGTTGGAATCAACTATTCGCATTACTATAAATTCAGGCGAAATGTAACCGTCAATTTTGGCAAACCCATAAAAACAAAACAGTACTACAAAACTTATAAGGCAGAAGGCGAAACAAAAGCAGCTAATGCTATGCGAAATGACATTTTTGATGCCGTACGAGGGTTGGTGGTACATGTGCCCAACAAAGAACATTACAGCCTGTATGAACAATCATTCGAAATGATGCGCCCCGAAGTTTCTCAAAAACTGGGCATCAAAAGAATGTACAAGCACTTTGTAGATATTGAACGTTTCCTGACATCGAAAATTGATTCTGCAATTAACAAAAAACCAGAATTAGCAACCAATTATATAGATAAAGCAATCAAATATCAAAAACTGAAGGATCGTCTTAATCTAAGGGAGCGCGATTTACTCAAAGGCCCTATTGGTTTTTTTGAAACAATAAAAGTATTCTTTATCATCCTGTTGCTCCTGCCATTTGGAATATACGGTGCCATTGCTAACGGTTGGGCTTATTATGTGACCCGTTATCCTTACCGGAAGGCTGTCAAGGACAAACAATTCTGGAGTACTTTTTCATTCGGGCTTAGTTTTGCTGTTTATCCTATTTGGCTTATTGAATTAACATTTATACTGGCTGCATTTGTTCATAACTGGCTAATAGCAATTGCAGTATCACTACTTTCAATACCCAGTGGTATTATTGCCTGGGAAACCGGACAATTATTTATGCGAACGCTACACCGTATACGTGTTAATGTCCTCAAAAAAAGAAAAAATAAAGTATTTTTTGAATTAGCAGACCTGCGCAATGAATTGTATAACTTTTATAAAAATTGCATTGATTAAAGCATGGGTATTTTAACAATTCTTCTTATTGCCATTAGTTTATCATTCGATTCTTTTGCTGTATCGGTTAGTAGCGGTATGTCAATGTGCCGTAAAAGTTTGCAAGTTTCACAAACCCTTAAAATTGCTCTTTCACTGGCTGTCTTTCAGGCTGCTTTTCCGTTTTTAGGATGGTGGTTGGGGGGTGCTTTCAGGCACGAAATTACACAGGCCGACCACTGGATTGCCTTTGGGCTGTTAACGTTTCTGGGCATACGAATGATTCTCGAAGGTCGTGTGCCTATTAAAAAAAGAAAAGTAAAACACCCTACCCGCTGGCAGGTACTCATTCCCATGTCGGTTGCAACCAGTATCGATGCTTTCGCTGTTGGAATCGGCTTCTCATTTTTCGTTGAAGACATCTTGACTCCCGTTATAATTATTGGCATCGTAACCTTTGCTGTTTCGATGTCAGGACTTTATATGGGCCGTAAACTTGGACAAAAGGTTGCCGGAATTGGTGAAATAGTTGGCGGAATTGTGCTAATACTCATTGGGCTGAAAATTCTTATTGAACATCTGTTTTTCCTATAGCAACTCATAGCCTGCCCGATTTTTTAATTTGGTTATATGGTCAATTAACTCCAAATAGAATCGATTCTCTTTTGATTATTTCATTCAACTTATTACATTTATCGTACAAGTGTTACTAATTTTGTATTTAGTGACACGTTTTGTTGTTAAACTGATAGAAATGAACCAAAAAGCGTTTCAAATAACACTGGCTGTTTTTTTTTCCATGTTGGAACATTACTACGATGTAAACGAAAGGATGCGTGGCGGGAATTATTCGCGTTACGATGTCGATTCGTACCGGAAAGATTACGGCGCTTTGTTTTCGCTTTCACACAATCTTTTTAATGGCAATACCGTCACCGGTGGTTTCGAACTGAAACAGGGCAGCATTGCCGGCGGCGATTATTATCAAACATCCCCTTATGATACCATTTATAACGAAGGGAAAATACGCACTTTGGCCGGCT
>JAQIDF010000161.1 GCA_027858145.1 Prolixibacteraceae bacterium
CGTTACCGTGGGCTGTGCTTCGACAGGCTCAGCAACCGCCCACGGTTATTGAGATACAGCTCCTTCGGAGCAGACAGTCGATGCCAAAAGCGTAATGTGGTGCATAGGAATACATCTCAAGAGCTAAATGAAAAGTATAGTGGTGAAGCAACATTATCAGAAAAGTTCTTAATATTCATACAGCGTGTGCCGCGAAGCGGTTTAATCTCAATAACCGCGGGCGTAAGCCCGTGGAGAAGGAGCGAGTATGATATCACAGCCCCGACAGGGGTTGTACTTGAAATTAAGTTACTTCAGAGCAGGCGATGAGTTATCTCTAAAATTATAAACGACTGACATTTATGGAAACTAAAATACAAGAAATCATTGATTTTGAGAAAGTGGATACCCTGCTCGAAGGCTTTAATAGAGCAACTGGTTTTGTAACCGCCATTTTAGACCTTAATGGCAATGTGTTATCTAAATCGGGTTGGAGGCAGATTTGCACCGATTTTCATCGCATCAATCCTGATACAGCAAAAAAATGCATAATCAGCGATACCGAATTAGCCAACAAAATGTCCGGGGGTGAAAAATTTCATTATTACCGATGTTTAAACGGATTGGTTGATGTGGCCGTGCCTCTGGTTATTAAAGGTGAACACATAGCTAATCTTTTTTCCGGGCAGTTTTTTTTCGAAAAACCCAATGTGTCTTTTTTTGAAAAGCAAGCAGAAAAATATGGGTTTAACAAAAAAGCTTACCTCGAAACACTTAAAAAAGTACCTGTTGTTTCTAAAGAAAAAGTTCAGGTGGCCATGGACTTTTTGCTGGATGTAGCCCAGCTAATTAGTGAAATATCCTATCAAAAACTGGAACAAACAGAACTTAACAATGAACTTAAAGAGGGAGAAAATCAATACCTAAACCTGGCAAATGCAGGATTAGCGCTCATTTGGACATCAGGAACCGATAAGTTGTTTAACTATTTCAACGAACCATGGCTTGCATTCACCGGACGTACCCTGGAGCAGGAAATAGGAAATGGATGGACCGAAGGTGTTCATCCCGATGATTTCGACAGATGCGTTGAAACCTATGTTGCTGCATTTGATAAACGCGAGCCTTTTGAGATGGAATATCGCTTGCGACATGCAAGTGGAGCATACAGGATCATTTTAGATATGGGTACTCCAAATTTCAACAGCAAAGGTGAGTTTTCCGGATATATTGGACATTGCTTTGATATCACTGAGCGCAAACGGGCGGAAAAGGCTCTCGAAGAAAGTGAACTTACGTTTAGAAAACTTTTCGAGGATTCTTCCGATGCCATTTTGCTTATTGATGAGAATGGCGTATTCGTAGAGTGTAACCATGCAGCCTTGGATCTTCTAAAAATGACACGAGAACAATTTCTATTTCTTACCCCCGGGAATATATCGCCGGAATTTCAACCGAATGGGAACAGGTCAAAAGAAGCCTCAATAGAAATAATTGATATTGCCTATAAAAAAGGACTACATCGTTTTGATTGGACACATGTTAATGCTGAAGGCGGAGAGTTTATAGTAGATATTTCTCTTATGCTTATTGAAGGAAAAGGTAAGAAAATGCTTCATACTACCTGGCGTGACATTACTGAGCGGAAGCAGACCGAAAAAGCACTCAAAAAGAGCGAAGAAAAAATGCACAGTATTTATAGAGTTGCTCCGGCTGGAATCGGTGTTGTCGTTAACAGCATCCTGAAAGATGTAAATCCCCGTATTTGCAAAATGACGGGATATACCAGGGAAGAATTGCTCGGTAAAAATGCCCGGATACTTTATCCTACCAGAGAAGAATATGATGATGTTAGCAAGGAAAAGTATGACCTGATCAGGGAAAAAGGAACCGGCGAATTGGAAACACGCTGGCAAAAAAAGGACGGCTCAATAATCAATGTTCTGCTGGCTTCTACCCCAATCGATCCAAACGATCATTTCAAAGGCATAACATTTACTGCACTGGATATCACCGATCGCAAACAAACAGAGGAAGCGCTGCGCGCGAGCGAAGAAAAATACCGTCGCATTGCAGATAATGTAACCGATGTTGTATGGATTACCGATCTCGAAATGAACCCAACTTACATTAGCCCTTCAGTTGAAAGGGTTTTCGGTGTCAAGCCTGAAGATTATCTAAAACTTCCAATTACAAAGACCTATCCTCCGGCATCGCTTGAAAAGCTTCAGAAAAAATTAGCTGAAGAATTTGCAAAAGAACAAGATCAGGATGCAGATAAAAACCGTATTTTTCAATTAGAAGTAGAACGTTATTACGCTGATGGAACTATTGGTTGGGACGCGATAAGTGCAGCTTTCATACGTGATGAACAAAACACCCCCATCGCGATCCAGGGTTTATCACTGGATATCACCGAACGTAAAAAAGCCGAAGAAGCATTACGAAAAAGCGAAGAAATGATGCGCAATTCGCAATCGGTGGCACATATATGTTCTTATTCAACAAATTTGAATATAAAAGAGTTAGAAAAAAGCTCATGGGTGTGTTCTCCTGAATTTTATAAAATATTCGGGATAGACGAAACCTATCCGCATACCATAGCCGGTTGGGCAGGCTTTATTCATCCTGATTATAGTGAAGAAATGTTTGCCTACCATGAATACGTTGTAAAGGAAAAAGAATCTTTCAATCGTGAATATAAAATAATTCGTATTAACGATGGTGCAGAACGATGGGTTCAGGGTACAGGAGAACTTGAATTTGACAAAAAAGGAAACCCCGTTAGAATGCATGGAGCCATACAGGATATCACCGAACGTAAAAAAGCCGAAGAAGCACTGCGCCAAAGCGAAGCTATAAAAAACAAAATGGTTTCAAATATTGGTGATGTAATTGTTGTTATTGATAATGATGGAATAAATCGCTACAAAAGCTCTAACATTGAAAAATGGTTTGGATGGAAGCCCGATGAATTAATAGGTGCTAGTATCTGGAATAATGTACATGCCGATGATTTAACGGAGGCTCAAAATTTTATTGATAATTTGAAGGCTGAACCGGGTAAAACAGGAACGATAAATGTTCGCTACCTTTGCAAAAACAGAGACTATAAATGGATTGAATTCACCGGGATAAACATGTTGCACGATGATGATATACAGGGAATTCTGGGAAATTTTAAAGACATTAGCAATCGCATGAAGTCTGAACAGGAACTGCTCGAAGCCAAAGAACGAGCCGAAGAAAGCGACCGGCTTAAATCATCGTTCCTGGCCAATATGAGCCACGAAATACGTACGCCCATGAACTCAATAATGGGATTTGCTAGTTTGTTGCCCGGCGAAGAAGACAAAGAAATGATTCATCAGTATGCTAAAATCATTGTGGATAATTCGGAACAACTGGTGCATATTATTGACGATATTGTACTTTACTCGCGTTTACAAACCCGGTTATTGAAAAAAATCACAACCAAATTTAATGCTTATGACTTAATTCAGGATGTAAAACAATC
>JAQIDF010000178.1 GCA_027858145.1 Prolixibacteraceae bacterium
GTTACTAAATGCCCGGTTAAACTTGATTGAGTTCACGCCGATAAATTTATTCGTACTACCCATTCTGTAAAGGTAGCGACTTTATCAAATCAGTGCGACCTAAACGATTATACCTATAACTAAATTTGAAATCCAACCCGAACAACTAGGATTTGCAAAATACTGATAATGTGGTTTGTAAGTTTTACGTTAGTCGGAAATTTAAAACGAGCATAGTGCATAAAATTAAATATTAATAAATGACAATAAAATCTGACTAAATCATAAAATATTTAAGCTAAACAGTATTAATTATAAAAATATACAAGGAGAGTATTATGTCATTAAGTCCAACATTATCAACAACTTTTACCAACACGAATCTTAGAACCCCAAATAATATTTGTGATTTATCAGGGATGTGTTCTGTATGCTCAGATAAATGCACGGGATTGTGTGAAATAGGGTTATCTGCTATTAGAGGATTTGAAGTTGCCTATCCGTATAATACAAATACCCAACAGTTTGCATCAGAAAAAAAATACCCTTTTGATTTTTCACATTTCAACATTAATGGTCGAGTATTTGGCGCAATTGGCGCAGCTGAGGATGCTGAGCAAACGAATGTTCATTCGGCAGATATTACTTATGAGATTGGTTATACTAAAAAAATTAAATTAAAGGCACCGATAATATTACCAGCAATGGTGAAATTGAATTGGGAAGATTATTACTCAGGAGCTGCCATGGCTGGTGTGATGGTTGTTATAGGTGAAAATGCTATTAATAAAGATTTGGATTTAAAACATGACAGTAATGGTAAAGTGACTCATGCCCCTATTCTTGGAGAAATGATTGATCGTTTTAGAAGGTTTGATAAAGGATATGGAGATATTGTTTTACAAGTAAATGCAGATGATATTGCTGTTGGAACAGCTGAATACGCTCTTAAAAGCTTCGAGATTAAAACTATAGAAATTAAATTCGGACAGGCAGCAAAAGGAATTCAACATGTAGCCCCTGTCTATTCATATGATGAAGCAATATCCCTTAAAAATAAAGGGTATTTAGTTTTTCCTAATCCAATGAATGAAGGGGTTAAAGAAGCATTTGATCGTGGAGAAGGTTTTCATTTTATGCAATATGGTCGTTTGCCTATGTGGAATGAGGATATCCTTGAAGAACTGGTAAAAAAATACCGAGATCTTGGTGCTGACAATATATTGTTTAAGATGGCAGGATATGATACAGAGGATATACGACGAGTTATACAGATTGCATCAAAGAATAAAATTGCCTTAATTACCTTTGATGGAGCTGGCGGTGGAACAGGACATAGTCCGTGTAAGATGATGAATGAATGGAGCCATCCAACAATTGATTTAGAAAAAATAGTAAATATTATCATTAAGGATGTTAAAAAAGAGGGTGGTTGGATTCCTGAAATAGCTATTGCTGGAGGTATTGCAATGGAAGATACTATGTTTAAAGCAATAGCCTTGGGCGCACCTAATATAAAAATGGTTGGAATTGGAAGAGGGGCGATGGCTGCTGCTATGAGCGGGAAGAATATGGGAGAGTTGATTATTGAGGGCAAGACACCTAAAACTCACCTTGTTTTTGGAGATGAGGCTGATACAATATTTAAGGATGCAAAATATATTAAAAGCATTTATAAAGATGAAAGTAAACCTATATCTTACGGTGCAATTGGACTTTATTCATATATTGACCGCTTATCTTTTGGCATGAAATTATTAATGACTCTTAATCGAAAATTTAACTTAAAATATATCGATCAATCTGATGTTATCCCTTTAACTAAAGAAGCTAGAGAATATTTAACGGACTAAAAGGAATATTGATGGTGATTTTCTAAAAAAAGATAAATGAGTATAAAATCAGCACACAATCGCAAAATTTAATTGCCGTTTTCGTTCGGACAACTTACTTTTTCAGCCCGCAAAAACAATGTTGCGGCACGACAGGAAAGTAGCCCGCAATCGGCAACTCAACTTAGCGTAACGTTGTGCTGCATTTAAAGACCCTACAGTACAGTGAGAATTATAGACAATGATTGAATAAATGGACTTAAAAGAGCATTACAACAAATTATATCAAGCTTCGATTCAAAAAATACAATCGGATTCTTATGAAGTTGACAAGTTGATAGATTCAAACAATGATAAAAGATTTGGTATTACTCTTTTATTACGACCTGATAATTCAGTAAAGGTTAATATTCAAAAGTTTCTTTCGGAGATTAAAGTAATTGAACCCAATCAATACTTTTATCGTGATTCTGATTTACATGTGACAGTAATGTCAATAATTTCCTGTTACGATGGATTCAACCTTAACCAGATTAGATTTGAAGATTATGTTGAAACCATTAAGAAAAGTGTAATGGGGATAAGTTGTTTTAAAATAGAATTTAGGGGGCTTACTGCCTCGCCATCATGTTTAATGATACAGGGATTTCTAGAAAATAATACTTTAAACCAAATTCGCGATAACCTAAGGGTTGATTTTAAGGACACTGGCTTAGAACAGACTATGGATAAAAGATACGCTATTCAAACAGCTCATTCGACAATTTTTAGATTGAAAGAGAAATTCGAGAATAAAGAGAAGTTTTTGGATATTATGGAAGAATATCGAGATTACAATTTTGGAAAATTTAAAGTTGACTCATTGGAATTGGTATTTAATGATTGGTATCAGCGAAAAGAATACGTAAAAACATTGCACAAATTTAGATTGAAATAAAAACGCAGCCTAATAAATTGTAAACGTAATGCGGGTAAATTGCTAATAATGAATGAGGTAACATTTATTAAACGGTGTAGCGGTTTGATAAGTTTGTGCTTTGAATTCCGCACTACGCTTACGTGTGCCGAGAAGCAATGGTCGGCAATAAAACCATTGCATGCTGTAATTGAGATGGTGGAGTTCGCCAGCTGGTGAATGGCCCACCGGAGTCGTCTATTCAGGAGGGGGCTTCAAACCACCTAAAGGTGCTTTGGTAAAGAGCCATGG
>JAQIDF010000192.1 GCA_027858145.1 Prolixibacteraceae bacterium
GTTTATCTTTTAACCTTAGAACCCACAACCAGCTTCTGGGATTGTGGAGAATTTATAGCTGCTGCATACAAATTACAGATACCCCACCCTCCTGGCGCACCATTCTTTTTATTGGTTCAAAGGGTGTTTTCACTGCTCGTACCTTCCAGCGAACATGTTGCATATGCTATGAACGCGTTTTCAGCATTGGTAAGCGCAGCCACGATAATGTTTTTATACTGGACAATTGTAAACCTCATTCTTCGCGTTGCTAAAAAAAGCTCATCCCTGACCATGCCGGCCATTTATGCATCTGGCTTAATTGGAGCCCTCGCTTTTGCCTTTACCGATACGTTTTGGTTCTCGGCAGTAGAGGCTGAAGTATACGCTTTTTCATCGCTATTTTCAGCGGTTGTTTTCTGGGCAATCCTCCGGTGGGAGCAAGAATCCGGGAAGCCACGCTCGAACCGCTGGATCCTGCTCATTGCCTACCTCATGGGACTCTCAATTGGCGTACATTTGCTCAATTTACTGGCAATACCGGCCATTGCACTAATATGGTATTTCAAAAAACATAAAGTAACGAGCAAAGGAACAGTGGCTACATTAACGCTTTCGGGTGCTGTTATCCTGTTTATCATGTATGGCATTGTGCAGGGAACACCAACCATTGCCCGCAAAATTGAACTTTTGTTTGTAAACTCGCTCGGATTACCGTTTAACTCAGGATTGCTTTTCTTCATCGCCTTATTGCTGATTCTACTTTCACTTGTGATTGTTTATTCCCACAAGGCCAAAAAACCCGGCCTTCATCTGCTTGCTACTTCGGTGCTGCTCATTTATATTGGTTTTGGTTCGTATGGCATGATTATGATCCGTTCGGCGGCCAATCCGCCCATGGATGAAAACAACCCCGAAAATGCATACATGCTGATGAATTATCTCAATCGCACCCAGTATGGTAAAACACCGTTGATTTCGGGGCATTATTACAATGCACCGGTCGTTGGAGCAAAACCCGGCAAAGCTGATTTTTACCCGGATAAAGACCGCTATGTAAAAGTAGATGGTCAACCTGAATATCAATACGACGACCGTTTTAAAACATTGTTTCCACGCATGTACAGCAACCAGTCGAACCATATACATGGTTACAATATGTGGGGCAAAATTGACGGAAGCCCGGTAAAGGTTAACGATGAAACGAAACGTATTCCGACATTTGGGGAAAACTTCCGGTTTTTCATTTCGTATCAGTTAAGTCACATGTATTTCCGGTATTTTATGTGGAATTTCTCAGGCCGGCAGAACGATAAGCAGGGGCACGGAAGCATTCTTAACGGCAACTGGTTATCGGGGATTCCGTTTATAGATAATGCCCGTTTGGGGCATAATGGCCGGCAACCCGCATCGATGAGCAATACTGAAACCACGAACCTGTATTACATGCTGCCTTTGTTACTCGGATTGATTGGTGCTTTTTTTCATTACAAGAAAAATTCAAAAGACTTTTGGGTGGTGGCCCTGTTGTTTTTCATGACCGGCATTGCCATTGTCCTGTACCTCAACCAAACACCCTATCAGCCACGCGAACGCGATTACGCGTACGTGGGTTCTTTCTATGCATTTTCAATATGGATAGGAATAGGAGTTTCGGCAGTTACCTCATTTTTTAGTAAAGCATTAAAAAGAAAAGCATACCTGCCTGCAAGTATTATTTGCATGATAGTGCCGGTGCTTTTGCTTGCTGAAAATTATAACGACCATGATCGTTCGGGCCGTTATTTTGTACGCGATCTTGGAAAAAACTATCTCAACACATGTGCGCCCAACTCCATTTTATTTACCTATGGCGATAACGACACCTTCCCTTTGTGGTACGCTCAGTATGTTGAAGACGAACGACACGATGTACGCATTTGCAATGTCACACTACTTAACAGCGCATGGTACATCGACCAAATGAAGCAAAAAAGTTACAATTCAGAACCAGTGCCTGTCTCTATGACACCTGACAAATATGAGTATCACAAAAGAAATGTAGTGCTAGTCAGAAATGACATTGAAAGGCCCCTTGAGCTATCAAAACTTATGCAGTTGGCTTTAAGTGACAATAAACGCGCTCAACTACAAACAAGCGATGGTAGCTGGTATAATTATTTCCCGACAAGCAAATTCAAAATTACGGTAGATAAGCAACAAGTTATAAAAACCAACACGGTTCATGATGATCAAATTAGCCATATTGCCGATTCAATTGTCATAGGATACAAGGGGCAGTATCTTACCAAAAGCGACCTTGCCATACTCGATATTCTGGCGAGCAATAACTGGGAGCGCCCGCTTTATTTTGACATGAGTGTGGTAGAAACAACCAACCTGACGATTAAACCATATCTCCAAAACGAGGGTTTTGCCTATCGCTTTATGCCCATCCATCACCAACCTGGCAACCGATCCATTAACATCGAAAAACTTTACCAAAACTTAGTTCACCGCTTTGAATGGGGAAATTTAGGTTCTCCCGATATTTATATAGGTGAAAACATTCGAAATACCATTCATTCAGCAAACATAAAACCAAATTTTCATAATTTAGCCTCTTCGTTAACTGCAACTAACCAGACAGAAAAAGCACTCGAAACAGTTGACAAGCTTTACAGCATTTTACCCTTAGGACGTTACGAAACCAACCGAACCGACGTGGCTATGGCGGCTGTTTATTATCACTTGCAAAAACAAGATAAAGCCGACCAATTGATTGAAACCATTGCAAACGACCGTCTGGATAACATCCGGTTCTATCTTTCGCTGGGCGAAAATTATATCGACAATTTTCAACGACAAATAGAACAGGAAACCAATGTTTTAAACGAAGCCTTAAGATTGCTTGAGAGAAACCAACGCATCGGGTTGTCAACAATTATAGAGCAACAACTTGATGAAGTTTTAAATACTTATTAGCAATCACATGTCAACAAACTACTATAAAATAGAAAATGTAGGCGTAGTTAAATTTACCCGCCGGAGAAATTCAAAGCGCATAACCATGCGGATAAAATCAGATGGTATGATAAGCGTTAATTACCCATGGCTAACTCCCAAAAAACAAGTGTCCGATTTTGTAATAAACAATACCGAATGGATTAAAAAGCAACAAAAAGCAATTTCAGAAAAGAAGGCTCGATATCATATCGGAGATATTATCGAACTGAGTAATTCAGCTATCAAAATACAACAAGTTGAAAAAACAGAAATGATGGCTTACCCCGTTCAGCAATCGTATGTTGTAGATGTACCGGCACAACTCGATCCGGATTCGGAGCGGGTTCAGAATTTCATCTCGAAGGTGGTGGTTGAAGCATGCAGGGTAGAGGCAAAAATATACTTACCGTTACGCTTACTTGAATTAGCCCGCGAACACAACTTTAACTACAATAAACTTTTTTTAAAAAACCTGAAAAGCCGCTGGGGAAGTTGTTCCTCAATGGGCAATATCAACCTAAATGTTCACCTCATGCGGCTGCCCGACCACCTCATCAACTACATCATCCTGCACGAGTTGGTACATACAGTAGAGGCCAACCATGGAGCCGGCTTTTGGGCACTATTGGATAAAGTCACAAACGGAAACGCCAAAAAGCTCGATAAAGAAGTAAAGAAATACAACCTTATCATTACATAAACAAAACCACTATGATTAAAAAGAGCGCTTTTTTAAAGAGCATTACCTTCGTACTATTACTGGCTATTACATCAATATGTGCAGTGGGCCAAAGTAACGAAAACACCACTAAGGTAGATATTGACACACGATACCAGAAAGTGACCGGATTTGGAGCTGCACTGGCATATTACGAAAACTGGTTAAACGCACATCCTAACAAAAGCGACATTTACGAAGCCATATTTAGCGAGCTCAGTCTTGACATCTTGCGTGTCCGGAATTCTTACGGCTATGATAACGAAATGGTTCAACGGGTTAGGGAGTATGTTAATGAAGCAGAAAAGTCATTAGGGCATCCCATCGAATTGTTATCAACCTCATGGGGGCCACCGGCACACTTAAAAAGCAACAACGACAGGAATAACGGTGGCACAATCCGGTACACGGTTACCGAGGACGGTGTTGAATTTGACTACGAAGCTTTTGCCGACTGGTGGGTTAAATCTGTCGGGCAATATAATGCTTATGGCGTGTATCCAACATACATCAGCATTCAAAATGAGCCCGACTGGACGGCCGATTATGAATCATGCCGTTTTGATCCAACAGAAACCATTACGGAAGAAGACACCATTGCCGGCTATGACAAAGCACTTGAAGCGGTTTACAATAAAATTCAGGAACTTGATCGCGCCCCAAAACTGGTTGGTCCCGAAACCATCGGCATCGGGTATAATGCTGTTGAGCGTTTTGTTAATGCACTAAACACCGATTATATTTATGCCATAGCTCACCATTTGTACCATGGTATAAAAGATGAATCGAACCCGTGGACTTCTACCGACTTCTCAAAAGTGGGAAAGTACAAACCTGAAATTCCACACTTTCAAACTGAATTCAGCCGTTCAACCGTTGATTGGTTTAACACCGCGGCCCTGATATACAAATCGTTTAACGATGAAGGCGTGACAGCTTACTTGTACTGGGATTTGATTTGGGATGGCGGAGGCCTTGTGAGCCTTGATTTCCCTTGGGACAAGGATCGTTGGGACGACCCTCAAAAAGGTTATACTAAAACAAAACAATTTTATTCCTTTAAACAGTTCTCGGCCTTCATCCACCCCGGATGGCAGCGTGTGGATATTTCAGCAGACAATAGTGATTTAGAAACGCTTGCCTTTACCAATCCCGATTCCGACACCATTTCTGTAGTACTTATTAATCGAAACAATTCAGAAGCTGTTTCTACAAGTCTTGCAATTGAAGGTTTCAATATCGATACTTCTGCCGTGTATGTTACCACTGAAGAACAAAATTGCGAACACACTGGTAC
>JAQIDF010000217.1 GCA_027858145.1 Prolixibacteraceae bacterium
GATATTTTGGTTATTGAGAAGTTCAACCCGAAGAAAACCCTGAGTGTGGTTTATTGGGATAACGAACAGGAATATTACTACCTGAAGCGTTTCGAGATTGATGATGACACACCGTTGAATCGTCCGCAGAGCTTTATTGGCGACACTCCGGAAAACAAACTTCTAAGTATTACCTGGGTACACTATCCGCGCTTCGAAATTGAATTTGGAGGTAAAAATGAAGATCGCGTAAATGAAATTGTAGAGGTAGCCGAGTTTATTGCCGTGAAATCGTTTAAGGCTAAAGGTAAGCGCTTAACAAATTATCAGGTCAAGAACGTTAAAGAGATTGAGACTGTTGTAAGGGATGAAGATGAACACGAACCGCCTTTGGAAAGCGATGATGAAAAGAAGGATTTGCCTGATTTTGACGATATACCATTTGAAGTAGAACGTAAAAATGAAGATGAAGAGGACGACAAAAACCAAATGTCGTTGTTCGATTAATTAAACCGGAAATTGGATATGCGTATATACCTGATAGGATACATGGGAAGTGGAAAATCGACCGTAGGTAAGGGGTTGGCTAAGAATCTGAATCTTACCTTTATCGATATGGACGATTATATTGAACGGCGTAATATGCGCACCATTCCTCAGATTTTTTCTGATGACGGTGAAGACGGTTTCAGGAAGATTGAGCGTAAAGCCTTGCTGGAATTATCAGAATTTGAAGATGTAGTTATCGGCACGGGGGGCGGTGCTCCTTGTTTTTTCGATAACATGGATGTTATCCAAAAAACCGGGAAATCGGTTTATTTGAAAGGTACACCACGTATTTTGGCCGAGCGGCTTAAAAAATCGAAAGTGGAACGCCCACTAATCAAAGGCAAAAAAGAAGATGAACTTATAGCTTTTATCGATGAAACACTGGCGAAACGTGAGAAATGGTATAGCCGGGCCGACATCGTTTTAGAATTTGACCACGATTTATCGGATGAAGAGGTGCTGGAAGTGGTGAAGTAAATCACTATTGCCGAACTCGGGTTACTAGGCAACTTCATTCTCCTAAAGCCGGTTAGCTTTCTGTACTCTATTTATAACCCTCCACTTAAATCCATGATGTTTATCGGGAGGAGGTAATTCAATTGATGGCTTCGCTGTTGCTATTGCACATGTGGGAAACATCCTCTATCGAAGTTATATAGTGCTTGCCCAAAAAGCCCAATTTCTGCGTTACGCCCTTTCTGAAAACAGTCACTTACGAAAGTAAACTCCTTGATTTTCAGAAAGGCCAAGCCTTGAAATTGAACTTTTCGATTCAAGCACTTGAAAAAAAAGTAGTTTTCTTGTTGACACTACATAGAACTTTTTTGTAAATGAATCGCTGTGTGAGCATGGCGGTTCATTTTTTTATGATCCCTAATGGATCAAAAATAATGGATCTTAATCATTACCAATAGGGTACAAAAAAAGGAGACATCATCTGATGTCTCCCAAAAAACTATCCCCCAAACTAAAACGCCAAACATGAAAAAGACTTGATTTGACTTGAAATCAACCACGTTTGTAATTGATTTCTGTTACAAATATAAAAGGCCATAATGAACTATGCAAGTGTTTTTATAAAAAATTATTAATTTTTTTCGATTTATTTTGTCTTGTTGCATTTTTGGACTCTAAACTGTTCTATAATATTTGATCAACAGGTGTATAGGTAAACCCAAAAACATCGGCCACTTCTTTATAAACAACCATACTATTTACAACATTCAGACCTTTTTTCAACGAATTATTGTTTTTACATGCATTTTTCCATCCCTCATCGGCTATTTTTAAAGCATATGGTAAAGTTGCATTTGTAAGGGCAATTGTAGATGTACGGGGTACGGCACCTGGCATATTGGCCACCGAGTAATGGATAATATCATCCACAACAAACGTTGGGTCATCGTGGGTTGTTGGATGCGTGGTTTCGATACACCCGCCCTGGTCAACGGCAACATCAACCAATACGGTGCCAGGTTTCATGGTTTTAAGCATTTCCTTTTTAATTAACGAAGGTGCTTTTGCACCCGGAATAAGTACAGCGCCAATAATCAAATCATGGGTTTGTACCATATCTCTAATATTGTAATCGTTACTCATCATCGTTTTAACATTTGCGGGCATAATATCATCGAGATAGCGTAACCGGGTTAAATCAACATCCATAATGGTTACATCGGCGCCAAGCCCGGCGGCCATTTTTGCAGCTTCGGTGCCAACAATACCGCCTCCGATGATAAGAGCTTTAGCCGGTGTTACCCCGGCAACGCCGCCTAATAATACGCCACGGCCACCAAATGTTTTTTCCAGATACTTTGCTCCTTCCAATGCCGACATCCTTCCGGCAACTTCCGACATAGGGATAAGTAAAGGCAATGAGCGGTCACTCATTTCAACCGTTTCATAAGCAATACAAACCGAACCGCTCTCTATCATAGCATTTGTCAGCACTTCTGACGAGGCAAAATGAAAATAAGTAAATAAAATCTGGTCTTTTTTTATCAATTTATATTCAGACTCGATGGGTTCTTTTACCTTGATAATCATTTCGGACTTATCGTACACATCTTTTATTGATGCAAGTATTTTCGCACCGGCATTTATGTAATCTTCATCGGCAAATCCACTGCCCAATCCAGCAGTTGATTGTACATAAACCTCATGGCTATGTTTTATTATTTCTGTTACACCTGCAGGTGTAAGGGCCACTCTGTTTTCGTTATTTTTAATTTCTTTTGGTACACCAATTTTCATAATCGATTTTTTAAAGTTTAATTCAAATAACAGTTCGTTAATGTTTTTAAACTATTGAAAAAAGAGACATCTGTGCATTGATAGGATGTTTGTTAATATTTCTGAAATTTAACGCATTACAAATCTAATGTCTCATGTCTAAAATCTAACGATCTATTGTCAAAAGTAAGCCACTTCATATATTCTGTTTATGATATAACCCCATATTTCAGCTGATTAATACAAATTTTCCAAGCTTCACATCCAAGTTTTTCATGCAATTGTTAAATTATAAATGCCGGGGAGTGTTAATTAACAAAGCGAATGCGTTGTGCCATTTTTTATTTCAATTTGATAGTTATATCTTTACGCGATTTGTTATAAAGCAACTTTTTATATATGCCGGAAGTATCAAAACGAGGGGTAAGAATGCCGGAATCGCCCATCCGAAAACTGGGTCCGTATGCCGATAAAGCTAAAGAAGATGGTATCCATGTATATCATTTAAATATTGGACAGCCCGACCTGCCGACACCACGTGTAGCAATAGAGGCCATTCAGCGAATTGATCGCAAGGTATTAGAATATAGCCCGAGTGAAGGAATACGCTCGTACCGCGAAAAATTAGCCAAATATTATCACAGTTATAATATTGATGTTACTGCCGATGAAATTATAGTTACCACGGGTGGCTCTGAAGCTGTTACTTATGCTTTTTTAGCATCGCTCGACCCGGGTGATGAAATTATAGTGCCGGAGCCTTCGTATGCAAACTACACCGCATTTGCTATTGTTGCGGGTGCTATTGTAAAAACCATTCCATCGAAAATTGAAGATGGTTTTGCCCTGCCACCGGTTGAGAAATTTGAGGCCTTGATTACGCCGCGAACAAAAGGAATTTTAATTTGTAACCCAAATAATCCCACTGGGTATTTGTACACGCAAAGCGAAATGAATGCCATTCGCGACCTGGTTAAAAAATATGACCTGTATTTATACTCCGACGAGGTATATCGTGAATTTTGCTATACAGGGGCTCCTTACATTTCGGCATTCCATTTAAAAGGTATCGAAGAGAATGTTATCCTTATAGATTCTGTTTCGAAACGGTACAGCGAATGCGGACTTCGAATCGGGGCCCTGGTTACAAAAAATAAGGCCATTCATAAAAGTGTGATGAAGTTTTGCCAGGCAAGATTAAGTCCGCCGCTTATCGGACAAATAGCTGCCGAGGCATCACTTGATGCGCCTAAAGAATACATGCTTGGAGTGTACAATGAATATGTTGAACGAAGAAAATTCCTGATTGACGGGCTGAATAAAATCGATGGTGTGTATTCACCAATCCCCATGGGGGCATTTTATACCGTTGCCAGCCTTCCGGTTGACGATTCGGATAAGTTTTGTATGTGGCTGTTAAAAGATTTCAACTATAAAGGAGCAACCATTATGATGGCGCCGGCATCGGGTTTCTACACCACACCGGAACTGGGTCGTAACCAGGTGCGTATTGCTTATGTGTTGAAAAAGGAAGA
>JAQIDF010000247.1 GCA_027858145.1 Prolixibacteraceae bacterium
ATTTATGAGGGGAATATTATTTACGGCCATTATCATGTTAATGGCAAACGCTGGTTTTTCACAGCAATTTGAGCAGCCAAAACTGGATGCCAACAATTTTGAGAATCTGAAAGTTAAAGTAGGTGCCGATTTTGCCTTGCAATTGCAGGCCATTGAACATGAAGCACCGGTTGAATTAATTGATTTAAAAAACAATTTCAACCTACCAACTGCCAATTTCAGCATTACAACTGATCTGGCACCCGGTGTGCAGTTATATATGAACACCTACCTGTCTTCTCGTCACCATAATGAAGCATGGGTTGAAGGTGGTTATCTGATCATGGATCGTCTGCCATTTCTGCCGGTTACAGACAACATAATGGAATTTGTAACCGTTAAGGCCGGTGTGATGATGCCCGATTACGGCGATGCACACTATTACAGAAGTACAAACGCCGATGTAGTAAACAACCCGTTTGTTGGCAACTGGATTATGGATGCATATACAACAAACCCGGGGCTGGAAGTGATGTTCCGTAAAAACGGGATATTAGCGCTGGTTGGAACAAACAATGGACGTATGAACTATGGCCGGGGAAATGACATAGGCGACGATTTGGTGTTCAACTGGAAGCTGGGATACGACAATAACCTCACCGAAGACCTTAGAGTAAGGGCTACAGTGTCTGGTTATCACGTACCTGAGGGACATAGCAGCTCTTACCTGTGGGACGGCGATCGTGCTGGTGCCCGCTACTACAGTGTAATGCAAACTGCCGAGGCTGATGGTGACAATTTCCGTTCGGGACGCTGGAGCCCAAGCAGTGGACAATCAGAAATGAGCAGCTACATGGCTAACTTATTTGTGAAATTTCACGGTCTGGAAGTATTTGGTATTTATGAAACGATGAACGGCATGCGACGCGGTGCTGAACAAAACTATACGCAAACTGCGGTTCAGGCATTGTACCGCTTAGGTGATTTTTATGCCGGAACACGGATCAACAGTGTAGATGACAATAACGGCTCAACCGTTAATCGATTCAATATTGGCGGTGGTTGGAATATGGTTGATAACGTTTTAGTAAAACTCGATTACGTTAATCAAACATATGAAGGTTCTGCACACGGAGAAATAGATGGTGGTAAATTTAGCGGTTTAGTACTTGAAGCCGCAATTTCTTTTTAATCCGCTTTATTCACCAAATTGGATAAAGGTGAATGCATAAGCGAGTTACCCCGACTTAGCTGAGCCCAATTTTGGGCAACAAAATTGGTTGCGAAACTTAGTCGCTGTCAGAGACAGAAATTATTCTCATGAATAATTGGGTTTAAGATCCAATATAGACTGAGCATCTGAGAAGGTACCGGGTCTTGCCCGTGTACCTTCTTTTTAAAATTTAAATGCTTCTCGGTTAAATTTAACACATCTCCACACTTCCTCAAATTGTTAGTTAAGCAACTAAATGGATCAAATGAAGTACAAACTGATTATTTGTCTGTTAATATTTAACTTACACAACATCTCTGCCGGAAACACCAAAACAAAAGGCATTGCAAATTCAATGTTTGTTACCATTTCAGGTTCGTCAACAATTAATCAGTTTCAACTTACAAGCAATAAGGTCATTATCAACCAACAAAATTTCATCCATAATAATGACCACTACTACATTGAAATACCAGTTTTTGACTTTCACAGTAAAAACAAAAAAATCACATCTGATTTTCGTGAACTAATAAAAGCTGAGAACCATCCAATCATTTCAATTGCCATTAATCCGGGCGAAATAAAAACCCACAAACATAAAGACAAAACTAACTATATAACAGGCACAATCACATTAGCCGGACAATCACACCAAGCACAAATCAAATATTTATCAACACCAACAATAAACAATAAAATTGAAATAAAAGGTGAAGCTAAGCTAAACTTAAGCTATTTCAACCTTGAGCCTCCCGAAAAACTTTTCGGTGCAATAAAAGTTCACGACCGTATTTTTGTTAATTTTGTTGTGTATGTTGAATCCCTTAAAAAACCGGCACATTGAAATTTAGCACCAGAACACGATATGGATTACGCACAGTGCTTGAAATTGCACTTAGCAAAAATGACGAGGGCATTTACCAAAAAGACATCTCGAAAAATCAGGAGATTTCTTATAAATACCTCGATCATATCATAAATTCACTAAAGGTTGCCGGAATTGTTGCAAAGGCAGGAGGGAAAAAAAGTGGTTATGTGCTAACCCGAAAGCCCGAAGAGATAACAGCCTTTGATGTTCACAATGCTTTTGAACCCGAAGTTTGTGTGGTTGATTGTATCGCCTTAAACTACAAATGTGAGCGTGAAAACTTTTGTGTAATGAAAGATTTTTGGAATGGGTTAAATACACAGGTTATCGATTATTTGAAATCGAAAACCATTAAGGATTTGATGGAAGAACAACAAAAAAAATTAAACGAAAACAGTAAATAAGAGCCGGCATCATCGGCTTTTGTCTTCTAATACTTTCCAATTACCCAAACTGCATGAATAATGCCGGGGATAAAACCCAGAATCGTAAGCAAGATATTAATCTATACAAACTAATTTTCTCTCTAATCACTTTCATGAACATTCCTACTCCCAAAACGTTAAAGAAGTGTTAATGTATCCTACAAGCACAGTAGGCTTTATTAATTAATTTATTTTTGCGTATGCTTAAAATGTTGCAAAATACCGGAACGCTTTTTCTTATCTTGCTGATACTTGTTATGTCAGTGGGAATTGCTGTTTCGAAACATTACTGCAACAACGAGTTGGTTTCAATATCGATTGACCAGCCTGCAGAACCATGCTGCGATGACGATAATTGCTGCAATACATCAACCACCATTATTATGATGGACGAAGATGCAGTAAAAGCTGAAATCAACCAAGCACCTTCTGTTCACCAGCACATCCTGCATCTGGTTGACACGTATCTTTTCGTGTTTAATAATATTCATACAGAAACTACAAGCGAGGTTGACGAATTTTCTTCACCGCCCCCTGTACCTTTAAAAACCTTTCTTTCGGTTATACAGATCTACATTTTATGAATAAACAATAAATAATACTATAAAGCCTTAATCATTTTGCCAAGGCTTGTTGTTAGTTTATTGTAATTCACTCATATAATTTAGAAAAATGAACAAAATAATTCGCTTTTTTCTCGAAAACAAGCTAGTTACTTTTTTAGTACTTATTGTTTTTATTGGTTGGGGAGTCGCTACTTCGCCATTTAACTGGCAAACCGGAATTATACCCAACGATCCGGTGCCGGTTGATGCCATACCCGACATAGGTGAAAATCAGCAAATAGTATATACCGAATGGTCCGGGCGTTCGCCCCAGGACATCGAAGATCAGATATCGTACCCGCTAACCACCGCGTTATTGGGCATCCCCAGTGTAAAAACCATCCGGAGCAACTCCATATTTGGCGTTTCCAGTATCTACATCATTTTTGAAGAGGATGTTGAGTTTTACTGGAGCCGCACCCGCATACTCGAAAAACTCAACTCATTACCCCCCGGCACTTTACCTTCCGATGTAAAACCGGCGCTGGGTCCCGATGCCACAGCACTGGGCCAGATTTACTGGTACACGCTCGAAGGCCGCGACAAAAAAGGCAATCCTGCCGGAGGGTGGGATCCGCAAGAGCTACGCACCATCCAGGATTTTCAGGTACGATATGCATTAACATCGGCTAAAGGCGTTGCCGAGGTAGCTTCTATTGGTGGTTTTGTAAAAGAATATCAGGTTGATGTTGACCCCGCGGCCTTGAAAGCTCATGATGTAAATATTTCGCAGGTAATGAAAGCTGTAAAAAACAGCAATCTCGATATTGGTGCTCGTACCATCGAAATTAACCGTGCTGAATATCTGGTGAGGGCGCTGGGTTATGTTCAAAGTCTCGAAGACCTGGAAAGCAGCGTTGTTGCCGTTAAAAACAATGTGCCAATCAGGCTGTCCGATGTGGCCAAAATCAATTACGGCCCGGCAACCCGGCGTGGCGGTCTTGACAAGGACGGCGTAGAAGCAGTGGGCGGTGTTGTGGTTGCACGCTATGGTGCCAACCCTATGAAAACCATCGAGAATGTAAAAGCAAAAATCGATGAAATATCCCCGGGCTTGCCTTCCAAAAACTTGGCCGATGGCACAAAATCGCAAGTCACCATTGTGCCGTTTTACGACCGCACCGGGTTAATAAAAGAAACGCTGGGTACGCTCGAAGAAGCCATCACCCTGCAACTTCTTATCAGTATCCTGGTAATTATTGTTCTGGTTTTAAATCTCAACGCTTCGTTTCTTATATCGAGCTTACTGCCCATCGGGGTGCTCATGACTTTCATCGCTATGCGCCAATTCGGAGTCGACGCCAATATTGTTGCCTTGTCAGGTATTGCCATCTCCATCGGGGTTATGATTGATGTTGGGGTCGTGTTCACCGAAAACATCATCAGACACATCGAAATGCGCAAAAATGCGGGAGCTAACGGCAAACAATTAATGAAAGTGATATACAACGGAATCACCGAAGTGGCCGGGGCTGTTGTTACAGCAATCTCCACCACCATTGTAAGTTTCCTCCCGGTATTTGCCATGCAGGCTGCCGAGGGAAAACTTTTTAAGCCACTGGCTTTCACGAAAACATTTACAATGGTGTCGGCACTTATTATTGGCTTAATAATTATACCAATGCTGGCACATCTGGTATTTTCAACCCGTTTTAACAAACAGCGATACAAAAAAGCAATAAACATCATCGTGGCATTAGCCGGAATCATCATTGCCTTTTTCTCGGGTTACTACATTGCACTGTTCATTACTGTATTTGGCGTTAACAATTTATTGCAACTCCACTGGCCTGCATACAAAAAAGTCTGGAGCAACTATATCAACATAGCCATTACAGCTTCGGTGGTTTTATACTTTTTATCACGCGTTTGGTTACCACTTGGTGCTGCAAATTCATTTGTTTCAAACTTTTTGTTTGTAATTATCATTGTAGCAGTAATTCTTGGTATTCTAAGTTTAATAACACTATACTACAAACGAATTCTGCAATGGATACTTAACCACAAAGCAGTTTTTCTGACACTGCCCGTAATCATCATTCTTTTTGGGATTACAGCATGGCAGGGGTTTGACAAAATGGTTGGTTTCATGCCTCAATTTGTGAAAAATACCAATGTTTATCAAAATATTGATGAAAAGTTGCCCGGGCTGGGGAAAGAATTTATGCCGTCGCTCGACGAAGGATCATTCTTGTTAATGCCAACAACTATGCCCCACTCCGGTATTCAGGAAAACCTTGATGTTATACGCATGCTCGACAAACAGGTGAGTTCAATTCCTGAAGTTGACATGGTTGTAGGAAAATGGGGACGTGTAAATTCGGCACTGGACCCTGCACCAACATCAATGTACGAGAATGTAATCAACTACAAACCGGAATACATTCTCGATGAAGATGGCCACCGCATGCGATTTAAAACCAACAACGAAGGGGCATTTGTACTTACCGACGGCAGTACTTACAATCCACGTGAAGAAGCATTCAGGCTTATACCCCGCGAGGAACTCACAGCAGATAAAAACGGAGACTATTTCAGGCAGTGGCGCGAAGAAATTCAATCGGCCGATGATATTTGGAATGCCATCATCGAACGGGCAAAAATACCCGGGCTCACATCGGCTCCAAAACTACAGCCCATCTCTACCCGTTTGGTCATGCTGCAAACAGGGATGAGAGCACCAATGGGCATTAAAGTATTTGGGCCCGACCTTGAATCGATTGAGAAAACAGGGCTTGAACTTGAGAAATTACTGAAAAACGTTGAAGGTGTTAACGCGTCATCGGTTTTTGCCGACCGCGTTGTGGGAAAACCTTATCTCGAAATAGAGATAGACCGCGATGCAGCAGCCCGCTACGGGTTGCAAATTAAGGAACTGCAAAACATCCTGTCGGGGGCAATTGGCGGCACCAGGCTCACCACAACGGTTGAAGGCAGGGAGCGTTTCCCGGTACGTGTGCGCTATGCCAGAGAGTTCAGGGATAACCCCGATGATTTACAGAAAATCCTTATCCCTACTTCAACCGGCACACAAATACCGCTTTCAGAAGTAACAAACATCAACTATATGCGCGGCCCGCAGATGATAAAAAGCGAAAACACTTTCCTGGTTTCGTATGTCATTTTCGACAAAGAAGATGGGTACGCCGAAGTGGATGTGGTTGAAAATGCGCAGGATTATTTAAACGGGCTCATTGAAAGTGATGATTTTGAACTTCCGGCTAATGTAAGTTACGTGTTCACCGGAAATTACGAAAACCAAATCAGAGCCACGAAGCGCTTGTCGCTGGTTATTCCAATATCATTAATCATCATTTTCCTTATCCTTTATTTCCAGTTCCGCTCCGCGATAACCACCACCCTTATTTTTTCAGGGATACTGGTGGCATTCTCGGGAGGGTTCATCATGCTGTGGCTGTACGGCCAACCCTGGTTTATGGATGCATCTTTTGCAGGGATGAACCTGCGCGACCTTTTCCAGATAAAAACCATCAACCTCAGTATTGCCGTGTGGGTAGGTTTTATCGCGCTGTTTGGTATTGCCACCGACGATGGTGTACTCATCAGCACCTACATCAAACAGCTGATGGATAAAAAGAAACCACAAAGCGCAAGTGAAGTCCGTAGCATTATTATCGAGGCTGGATCAAAAAGGGTACGCCCGGCCATGATGACAACAGCAACCACCATAATTGCCCTTCTGCCGGTACTTACATCAACCGGGAAAGGCTCGGATATTATGGTACCCATGTCAATCCCTCTTTTCGGGGGAATGCTCATCGAGGCTTTAACGATGTTTGTTGTTCCGGTGCTTTACAGTATTTGGCAGGAACAAAAAATTAAGAAAACAGGCATACTAAAAACAGATAATCATGAAGCATAAAACAATATATATAAGCATTCTTCTTTTGTTGCTTTCGTCACTCGTTACGGCGCAAAACAAGCTAAACGGTTACCTCGAAACGGCAGCAGCCAATAACCCGGGACTTCAGGCAAAGTTCAACGAGTACATGGCTGCCCTGGAGGTGGCGCCACAGGTAAACACCCTGCCCGATCCGCAGCTTGCTTTTGCCTTGTTTATTAGTCCGGTTGAAACCCGCGTGGGGCCTCAACAACTAAAAATATCGGCCTCGCAGTTTTTTCCCTGGTTTGGAACACTCGATGCCCTCGAAAAAGCAGCAGCCGAAGCAGCAAAAGCAAAATACGAACAATTTGAAGAGGCCAAATCGAAATTGTTTAACGATGTTAAAGCCGAATATTTCAACCTTTACCTTAACCGCAAATCAAGTATGATCCTGAAAGAAAACATCAGGCTTTTACAATCGATACAGCAAATAGCCACCATCAAAATTGAAGCCGGATCTGCCTCAATGGCCGACGAATACCGGCTTGAAATGGAGCTTAACGAGTTAAAAAATGAACTCGCAAAGGTTGACGACAATCAAGCAGCGCTTGAAACCGGCTTCAAAAACCTGTTGCACAACGACGAAGCATTCAATATTGAACTGCCCGATTCGTTATGGGAAACAAATTTCGCGCATAGTAAATCAGCTGCCTTAGATTCTGTCCGACTCAAAAATCACCGTTTACTGGAGCTAGATATGAAACAGGCCGCACTGACTTACCGGAAAGAAGCTGCCACCCATGAAGGTAAGCCCGGTTTTAAAGTTGGCATTGACTACACCGTTATCGGAAAAGGCGACAATAACCTCTCGGGGAAAGATGCGCTAATATTCCCGTCGGTTGGTATTTCAATACCCCTATACCGGAACAAATACAAAGCAATGGTTAACGAAGTTGCATACCTCGAAACAGCCAACCGGCTTGCGGCGTCGGACAAAGCTAACTCGCTTGAAACACTTTTCGAGAAAAGCTGGAACGAATACACTGATGCCGATAGGCGGATAGCGCTTAACGGCCAACAACTTGAACTGGCCCGCAAAACATTGAATGTGCTTGAATCGGAATATGTAACCTCTGGAAACAATTTTGAAGAACTGTTACGAATAGAGCGTAAAGTGCTTCAATATCACCTCGCGTTCGAGATAGCCAAAACCGACAAACAGGCAGCGGTTGCATTCTTAAACTATTTAATGGGAAAAGGCTTAAACCACGATTTGTAGATGCGAATCAGTTACCCCGGGCTTTAGCCCAATTTTAATTATTCAACCAGACAACAATCAAAAAAAACACATAAAATGAAGACAATAATAAACAACATAAGAAGAAACTACAAAACAATAGCAGGCACCTTAATTGTAGGCATTGTACTGGGATGGTTGATATTTGGAGGCACAGGAAATGCACCCCACCCCACAAGCGAAAAAGAACTTGTAGAACACAAACACAGTGAAGAGCAAACAACATGGACATGCTCAATGCACCCGCAAATAAAACAAGACGAACCGGGCGACTGCCCGATATGCGGTATGGATTTAATACCGCTTTCGACCACGAAAAATGATGGCGACAACATTTCGCCTGATGAGATAATGATGAGCGAATCGGCTGCCAAATTAGCCGAAATACAAACCTCTAAAGTTGAACGTGGCGCTCCCGAAAACACCCTTTTCCTGCAGGGAAAAGTAATGGCCGATGAGCGCAATATTGCTGCATTAACCGCCCGTTTTGGCGGACGTATTGAAAAACTGTTCGTGAACTTTACTGGTCAGCAGGTTCAAAAAGGGGAAAAACTGGCTACCATATATTCACCCGAATTGATAACTGCCCAACGTGAATTGCTTGAAGCCATAAAGTTTAAGGAAAGCCGGCCGCAACTTTACCGGGCCGCCAGGGCAAAACTCAAGCTATGGGACCTTAGCAACGAACAAATTGATGCCATTGAACAACAGGGCGACCCAAAAAACTACTTCGACGTATTGTCGCCCATTAGCGGAACGGTTATGAACCGGCACGTAGCACAAGGCGACTATATCAAGGTTGGCAATCCACTATTCAAAGTGGTAAAACTCTCAAATGTTTGGGTATTGTTCGATGCATACGAAACCGACCTGCCATGGATTGAAATTGGCGACACGGTTGATATAAACATTAAAGCAACGCCCGGCAAAACATATAAAGCCACCGTTAGTTTTATCGACCCCTTTATCGACCCACAAACACGCACGGCAAAGGTGCGGGTGGAACTCAAGAATAGCCAGCGCGAACTAAAACCCGAAATGTTTGCTACGGGCAAACTCCGTTCAAATATTGCCGGAAGTGCTGAGAAATTGTTGATTCCAAAAACGGCAGTTTTGTGGACCGGAAAAAGGTCTGTCGTGTATGTTAAAGTTCCCGAGAGGGAAAACCCAAGCTTCATTTATCGCGAAATAGGACTGGGTCCTGTAGCCGGGAAACATTATGTGGTGACAGATGGACTTGAAGAAGGTGAAGAAATTGCCACAAACGGGGTATTCAAAATCGATGCTGCCGCCCAGCTTGAAGGCAAAAAGAGCATGATGAGCCCCGAAGGTGGAACCATACCAGCCGGACACAACCATGGAGAAATGGACATGAATACGGGTGACCAGGATGGAACATTAGAAACCGTGAAGGCTGATCCAAAATTTGTAAAACAGCTTACCGCTTTTTACGAGGCATACATAAAAATGAACGAAGCGTTTATAAAATCAGATGCAGCTGAAGTAAGCAAAACAGCAAAAAACGCAACTGCAGCACTTGAGAATATTAAAATGGAGCTGTTACAAGACGATGCACACATTGCCTGGATGGAGCAACTTAATATTCTGAAACCGGCATTAGAAAACATTGCGAAAAGCAACGACCTTGAAAAGCAACGATTAGAATACGCCACGTTTAACCTGGCATTCTACAAAAGCCTGAAAATGTTCGGGCTCGATAACGACACAACCTACTACCAGTATTGCCCGATGGCCAACGGCGACCAGGGAGCTTACTGGTTTAGCGCTATTAAAGAAATCCGGAATCCTTATTTCGGGGATATGATGTTGAGTTGTGGAGAAACCCGGGAAACTTTAAAATAATTAGAAAATGAAACTATTAAAAGCATTTATACGTCGTCGCAAAACAGAAGATGTGTTCAATACATTAAAAAAGGAAGGTTTTCACAGCATGACCTTTGTAGAATGTGAAGGAACAGGCAGATATTCTGATCACGAAAAAGAGCACATAAGTGAGAAATACCCTTATGCAGATGCATATAAGGTTATCAAAATTGAAATCCTTGTTTCAGATGCACATGTTGACCCGGTAATTCAACTCATCCGCAAAAATGCCCGTACCGGCTATAGTGGCGATGGACTTATTATCGTTTCACCAGTTGACGAAGCTTATAAAATCCGATCAGACGAAAAAGGCATACTTTCCATTTAAACAGTATGGCTGATTAACTGTTTATAAATAAAAAAGAAAGGAGATGCGATATGTTTTTACTATTTGGAAATGGAATGCATGGCATGAGTTGGGGAATGGGATTTGGCTGGTTAGCCGGCTTAATTGTCCTCATATTTCTTATTTGGGCTTTTACCAAAGTATTAAACTCAAGAGACAATAAAAAAACAGAGTTCAAATCAGCTCTTGACATTTTAAAAGAACGTTATGCAAGAGGTGAAATCGACAAAGATGAATATGAAGAAAAGAAAAGTACATTATCGTAATTAACACATGATAATAATCAAATAAGTTAAGTATTATAAATTTTAAACGTATGAAAACAAAAAAGTTAAGTATTTTGATGATGTTCTTGCTGGCAGCAACCCTGTCGTTTGCAGGAAACAAAAAAGACACACTGAAAGTGTATGGAAATTGCGGCATGTGCGAAACACGTATTGAAAAGGCCGCCAATGCAGTTGAAGGTTTTTCAGAAGCATTGTGGGACAAGGAAACATTATTGCTCACGGTTGAACAATCCAATGATAAAGCGGATATAATGAAAGTGCATAAGGCCGTAGCCAAAGTTGGGCACGACACCAACAAAGCAAAAGCCGATGATAAAGTATATAACAAGCTGCCCGGATGCTGTAAATACGAAAGGCCGGAAAATAAGGAAGAATAAAATTCAAACTTCAAAAAAACTGCACTTTTGTATAAAGGGGCAGTTTTTTTTTGCCTACAGGGATTGTTGATAATATATTCACGATATAACTTTATGGACAAACTCCGTTTGGATCACGAAATTTATATTTTCGACTCAATAGTTTAAAGATAAAAATACGGTGTAATTATTGGCACAAGGTGCAAACTCACACTATCAAAGGCTGTTAGTGTTTCTTATGGTTTACTTAAACTATTGGTTAATATCCGAGTCCATACCAATTTTTTGTAATTAAAATTGTATCCTTGCATAACCGACAAGAAAATTAATTTATGGATCAGCCAATAATTAATAGAAGTTATCTTGATAAAGTAGCTTTAAAAACTTCGGGTGGAAGTTATACATACCAACAACTGCTTGTTAAAATCGAACAGTTTTCAACGCTTTTCAAAGGTGAAAATTATTCGAAAGTTGCCATATATGCCGAAAATAGTGCCGATTGGATTGCTGCTTGCTATGCTGCTTTTCAGAATAATTGCATTGCTGTTCCAATTGACTTTTTGGCTGCCCCCGGTGAAGTTGCTTATATCGTTGATGATTGTACGCCTGATGTGGTATTTATAAGTCAGGCAATGGTTGAGACTTATGAAAAAATAAAAACGCAAACAAAGCACCAACCCAACGTTTTTGTATTTGAGGAATTAAACTTTACAACAACACCGGAAAAGCCGGGCAACTGGCATGGTCCACAGGATAAGGACACAACTGCAGTGATTATCTATACATCCGGAACAACGGGGAGTCCTAAAGGTGTAATGCTTTCGTACACCAATATTTTCGAGAACGTTAAAGATGTTATTAACGCGAATATCTATAAACCTCACCGCGAGGTAATGATCTTTTTGCCCTTACACCATGTTTTTCCACTCGTAGGATCAATGATTACTCCTTTACACGTGGGATCAACAGTGGTAATAGCAGCTTCAATGCAGTCGACCGACCTGATGAAAACTTTCAGCGAAAATCATATTGGGGTTTTTCTGGGGGTACCTCGTTTATACGAATTAATGTACCGGGGAATTAAAGCTAAAATTGATCAAAGTTTGGTAGCCCGTTTACTGTTGAAATCTGTGCTTTTAACCGGAAACCGGAAGCTGGGGAAAAAGGTTTTCAAAAAGGTACACGACAACTTTGGAGGTCACTTGGATTATATGATTGCTGGGGGCGCTGCCTTAAATACAGAGGTCGGTAATTTCTTTCATGCATTAGGATTTAATATTTTAGAAGGCTTTGGAATGACAGAAGCTGCCCCAATGATTACCTTCCCCCGTCCGGGCAAAGTTAAGATTGGCTCTACAGGTCAACACTTAACCGGTTTACAGGTTGAAATTCGTGATGGCGAGATTGTTGCCAAAGGTCCAAGTATTATGAAAGGGTATTATAACCGCCCGGAAGAAACCGCTGAAGTTATAGTTGATGGCTGGTTACACACCGGGGACCTGGGACGAATTGACGAAGACGGGTTTCTGTTTATCACAGGTCGTAAAAAGGAAATAATTGTGCTTCCGAACGGGAAAAACATCAACCCCGTTGAATTAGAAATGAAATTAGATGGATATTCCCCGGCAATAAAAGAAGCTGGTGTGTTCATGCACAAAGAGCAATTACACGCGCTTATATATCCCGATCTGAATTTTATCGCAGAAAATGGAATCACTGATATTGATGATTATTTCAGAACAAACATCATTGCACCATTCAATGCCGATTTAAGTTCATACAAACGAATAATGCAATTTACGCTGATTAAATCAGAGTTACCACGAACGCGCTTATCCAAATTACAGCGCTTTAAATTGGCTGATTTATTGGAGGAAAAAGTTGAAACAAAGAAAGCTGAAAACAAACCAACGACAGCTGAATTTAAAGCATTAAAAACCTTTATCGAGAGTCAGGTTGATATAGATGTTTTACCTGAACATCATTTGGTATTCGACCTCTCATTAGATTCGTTAGGGAAGCTGGGCTTGATCGATTTCATTGAAAAATCCTTCGGAATTGAAGTCAGCGAAGAACAACTCGTTAAATTTTCATCGTTGCAGGAATTAGCCGATCATATTCAGCACGAAAAAATGTTTCATAAAACCGAAGACAACACAACATGGTCGGGCGACATGAAAGATTCAGTTGATGTTGAGTTACCAAAATCTTCAATATTTTTGAAACCGATTGTGCGGGCAATACGTGCTTTTTTCTCTATGTTCTTTAAGTTCGAAGTAAAAGGGCTGGAGAACATACCCGACGGGCCATGTTTTATCACTCCCAACCACGAAACCAAACTCGATGCTTTTTTGGTGCTTTCGTATTTAGATAAAAAGGTATTGAAAAACACGTATTCATACGCCAAAAAAGAACATGTTAGTGGCAAGATACGGTCATATTTGGCAAAACACAACAATGTGATTGTGATGGATTTGACAAACGACTTAAAGCATTCCATCCATAAAATGGCGGAGGTTGTAAAACAAGGAAAGAAAGTGGTTATTTTTCCGGAAGGCACACGTTCGCAATCCGGCAAACTGGGAAGCTTCAAAATGACATACGCATTGTTAAGTGCAGAACTAAACATTCCAATCTTACCAGTTTCCATTTCAGGAGCTTTTGAAGCCATGTCGTCGGGTAAAAAGAAGATAAACCGAGGAAGCAAAATTAAAGTTGAATTCTTACCGGTTATCAACCCCGAAAACCGTGATGCTAATGAACTGAACAAATTGGTGAAATCAGAAATTCAATCTGCGAGAGAATAATATTGTTTTTCAGCAAAGCTTTACCTAATACTCACAGGGCAACCGCATTTAAGATTTCAAGCCACGAATGCACGAATAAATTTAATATTTTGACAATTCATACAATGAATTGATTCGTGTATTTCAATGGTGAAATCCATTTGCAGCTCAAT
>JAQIDF010000312.1 GCA_027858145.1 Prolixibacteraceae bacterium
TTTTATTTTGGTGTTGGCAAAATAAGCCGCGACCAGGTTGAGGATTATGCCAAACGGAAAGAAATGAGTGTGGAAGAAGTTGAACGTTTGTTGAATGCAGATATAAATTACAAATAAGAGCACCCGGTTATTAACAATTTCCGGTTTCTGTTGATAAATAATTTTTGAAGCGGCTATAAAATTCAGTACTTTTGGGTGTCTTTTAATTTAATTATATGGAACTGGGAAAGCATATTTCTTATTTGTTGCAATTTCACGAATGTGTTGTTGTGCCTGATTTTGGTGGTTTTATATCCAATTATAAACCTGCCGGGTACGACCGGATGCGTGAAGTGTTTATGCCGCCCTCAAAGGAAGTTGTTTTTAATGCTAAAATTAAAAAGAACGATGGCTTGCTGATAAATTGCATTGTTGAAAAAGAACAATGTACTTATCGGGATGCTGAAGATATAGTTGAGCGCTTTGTAGACAGTACCTATCGCTTATTGAATAACGGCGAAAAGGTAGAGCTTGAATCTGTTGGCGATTTTCACTACGAACCATCAGGGGCAATAACATTTACTGCAGCACCAATATTCGAATTTGCCGGGGCGTATGGTCTTGAACCGTTTAGTTTTGCGCCGGTTGAAAACAAAAAGGAATCTGTAGAGCGTTATCAACACCCGGCAGTCCGGGCATTGAATACCCGGAAAGGATTTGTGAAAATTGCTGCCGGAATTGCATTGGTGTTGAGCTTATCGTTATTCCCGCTCAGAAATAACAACACCGGAATGCAGTCTTCAAATGTTAACCCATTGCAGCTTTTTAGTCGTTCTGAAAACACACTTAGTCAGGCTTCATCAGAAGAGTTGACACTGGAAGACATCGAAAAAGCTGCCCCATACGTTCTTGTTGGAGGGAGTTTTAGTAATCCCGGCAATGCGCGGCAATTGCAAACTGAAATGATTGAAAAAGGGTTTAATGCTGAAGTGATTGAACACAAAAGCGGTTTGTTCCGGGTTGCTTTCGACTCGTACTTCGACCGCGATGAGGCTTTGAATGCAATGCACACCTACCGTTCAGAACATCCTGAATCAAACGTGTGGGTGAGCACCCGATAATAATTTATTACTCTGAATTTACATAAGAGACTGCCCACGGGCGGTCTTTTTTGTTTGCAGCCAATTGGTTCTTTTGTGTCAATTAAATACCTTTACAAGAAAAAATCAACCTATAATTGAAACAGCAAAAGAAACAGGGATACCATTATGAACAAGCACGAATTGAATGATAAGTTGTCTCAGGTGTTTGATGCATGCGAGCTGCATGTTCAGCGTATGAATTTTGCAAATTCTAAAATTAAATCATTTTTGCCGCTTTCAAGAGATAATTACTACGAACTAGATGAAGAGTCAATTAGTTTTATTGACCAATTTATTTTCCGGTTTTCAAAGCTACAAGATTTAATGGGTGCCCGGTTGTTCCCTTCTATTCTTGAATTATTGGCTGAACCTGTTTATGATAAAGCATTCATTGATATACTGAACAGGCTCGAAAAACTACATGTGATTGAATCTGCGACTGAATGGGTTGAACTTAGAAATATAAGGAATGATATTGCACATGAATATCCGGCCTCGCTCTTAGAGCGGATTGAAGGAATAAATGTTCTATTTAATAATTGGAAAAAACTAGAACAAATAGTTGAAAATTGCTGGTTAATCTATGACAGACAAGTGAGATCCTGAGTTTAGAATGCTAATAAAAGATTTTAATAAATGATTTTTCAAAAACCTGATACCCTTAACCCCGGAGATACTGTCGGCATTGTTTCGCCGGCTTCAAAAATTGATGAACAACATGTAAATGCTGCAGTTCAACTATTAGAGTCACAGGGTTATCATGTTGTGGTTGGAGAATTTGCGCTGTTGCAGCATAATACATTTGCAGGAACCGATTTTCAACGTTCATTCGACCTGCAAAAAATGCTCGACGACCCCGGGGTTAAAGCCATAATATGTTCTCGTGGCGGATATGGAACCCTTCGCACGTTAAAGCATATCTCGTGGAAAGGGTTCAAAAGGCATCCCAAATGGATTGTCGGGTTTAGCGATATCACTGCATTGCATTCTGCATTGCACAACTTGGGTTTTGCATCAATACACGGTGTGATGACGGCTTATTTTTCCGATAACAAAAAGGCAACCTATAGTCTGCAAACATTGATAAATGCTCTGACAGGAAAGCCTAACCAGTATTCTTTCAGTTATTCAAAGCACAATGTTAATGGTGAAGCTTCTGGTGTAGTTGTCGGTGGAAATTTATCAATGTTATTGAGTTTAAGGGGAACGCCTTATGATGTCGATACCCGTGGAAAAATATTGTTTATTGAAGATCTGGCTGAATATCTGTATCACATCGACCGTATGATGATGAACCTGAAAACCGGCGGCAGGCTTTCGGGTTTAAAAGGGTTGATTGTTGGAGGTTTTACCGGGCTTAAAGATAATGAAACTCCATTTGGAATGTCTTACGAAGAAGTTATTCTCGATGCAGTTAAGGGGTATGATTATCCTGTTGCTTTTAATTTTCCTGCCGGGCACCAGCCTGAAAATTATGCGATAAAAATGGGCTGTGAAGCACAACTCTCGGTGACTGAAAAAGGAACAGGATTCCATCAAAAATAAATAAAAAAAACTATGGCAAAACATAACGACCTGGGCAAAAAAGGTGAAGAAATTGCTTTTCAGCATTTAGTGAAAAAAGGGTATAAAATACTCGATCGAAACTGGCGTTATGACAAGGCCGAGATTGACATTGTAGCCCGCCACAATAATCAGTTGGTCATTGTTGAGGTGAAAACCCGGAGTGCTGCCATTTACGAGGAGCCACGTGACGCTATCTCTAATCAAAAAATACGTTTCATTACCAATGCAGCTGAGGCGTACATTAACGAAAAAGATATCGACTGTGAAACACGTTTTGATGTAATTGCTATAAAGTGGTATGGCGAAGGAAACTACGAACTAAACCATATTGAAGATGCTTTTACGCCCCTTGTGAATTAATAACATACTGTTATGCTGTTCATTTTAAGGTGTTTTGTGAGTTATTTACTGGTGCCGTTTTTCGGTAATGTCACAAGAATGCCTATCTTAGCGAATTTTAAAATATTTTGATAAAACGAAAGTAAAATGGTTGTTAAAATCGTCAATAAATCAAATAATCCCCTTCCTTCATACAGCACTGCTTTTTCAGCGGGTATGGACATAAGGGCTTCTCTCGATAAAGATGTTGAGCTGAAACCACTGGAGCGAACTTTAATACCCACCGGGTTGTTTATCCAGTTGCCCGAAGGTTACGAAGCCCAAATCAGGCCGCGTAGCGGAATGGCCCTGAAACATGGCATTTCGGTTCTTAACTCGCCGGGAACTATTGATGCAGATTATCGCGGAGAGGTTGGTATTATTCTTGTAAACCTTTCAAACGAAACGTATGCTATAAAAAACGGGGAACGAATATGCCAGATGGTTATAGCCAAACATGAACAAGCCGAGTGGAGTGAAGTAGAAGTATTGGAAGAATCGGAGCGTGGCGAAGGTGGATTTGGCCATACCGGCAAACATTAAGATTTCAAAATGAGGATACTGAGTTATATTTTTATACTTTTCTTATTGATTAGTAGTTTTGCTTGTGGCACACAAAAAATAACGACAGGTGAAAGTCAGCAGGGAAAACAGGAGCAAAGTGCCGGGGAAGTTGTTTTATCTGAAGATAAAAAGATTGAGTTTGAATATCTTTTTATTGAGGGATTGAAACAAAAAATGTTGGGGAATAACGATGCCGCTGTTCAGTATTTTAACGGATGTATTGATATCAACCCAAATTCAGCAGCATCGTTGCATGAACTTGCCAAAATTTATATTTCTAAAGGGGAAATAGTAAGTGCTAAACTTTTATTGGAGAAAGCAATTCAATTTGAACCGGGTAATAAATGGTATAAGCTTTTACTGGCACGTATTTATCAAAATAATAACGAATACACCAAGGCAAGTCAAATTTATACTGAATTACTCGAAAACGCCCCTGGTAATGTTGATTACCTCTATCGCAAGGCAGTATTGATGGCCTCTTCTGACAAGCCGACCGAAGCTATCGAGGCTTATAATGATTTGGAACGGGTAATGGGGTATAGCGAACAAATTGCGCTGGCCCGCCAGAACCTTTACCTTCAAATGGGACAAGAGAAGAAGGCTTTTGCCGAAGTTCAAACACTTATTGATACATATCCCGATGTGCCTGAATATTATGGAGTGATGGCCGATATGTACAAAGAAACCGGCAAAATGGAGAAGGCATTAGAGTATTACAACAAAGTGCTTGAAATGGATCCGTCAAACGGATTTGTGCATTTTTCACTGGCTTCATTCTATCTGCAAAACACTAATGTTGAAGAGGGATATAAGCATGCTCGAAAAGGGTTTTCGAATCCCGACGTTGAGCTGGAAACAAAAATTCAGCTTTACCTGATGCTGGTCAATGCACCTGAAGATATACGCATTGAAGATGAAAAGCTTGAAACACTGATTAATTTGATTGTTGAAACTCACCCCGCTGATGCACGCAGCTACAGTATATATGCCGATTATCTGATGCAGAACGACCGCAAGCCTGAAGCTCGTGACTATATGCTTAAGGCACTTAAGGTTAACCCCGACAACTACCCGGTTTGGGAACAGTTGGTTATGCTTGACAGTGAAATGCAGGACTTTGATGAAATGGCAGAGCACAGCAAAGAAGCCATGAAATTGTTTCCCTCGCAACCGCTCATTTATGTGTTGAATGCCGTGGCAAATATACAACTTGAGAACTACGAGGAAGCACTGTCAACACTTGAAAACGGGCAATTATACGTAGCAGATAACAAGCGTATGGAAGCTCAGTTTGAGCTATATCGTGCAGAGGCTTATTATAACCTCGACAATAAAGAAAAGGCTTTTTCATCGTTTGAAAAGGTTATTGATATCGACCCCGAAAATTTTATGGCGATGAACAATTATGCCTATTATTTATCGGTGTTAGGCGTTGAGCTTGAAAAAGCCGAGAAGTTGAGTAGTATGGTTATTCAGGTAAATCCAAAAAACGCAACTTATCTCGACACGCATGCGTGGGTGTTATTTCAGAAAGGTGAATACAGGTTGGCCAAATTTTATATGGATACAGCCATGGAAAACGGAGGCGATGAGAGCGTGGAAGTTGTTGAGCATTATGGTGATATTTACTATAAACTTAACGAGGTTGAAAACGCGTTAAAATATTGGAAGCAATCGCTCGAAATGGGAAACGAATCACCTGTTTTGAAACGAAAGATTGAAGAGAAAAAGTACATTGAAGGTGAGGAATAATACTAAGGGGAATGCAAATAAAATATAAAGTAGTAATAGGGGTATTAATGATATTGGCTTTTGCTTCGTGCAGTACTTCCCGGAAACTGGCCAACTACGAAATAAAGCCTATGTCGGCTAACAAAATTGTACGGAAAGTAACACGGGAAGCACCCAAATACAAAACGTATGAGATTAAGCGGTCGGCTATAACATATCAAAACAGCGATAAAAAAACATCATTTACGGGCCAGATAAAAATCAACCGCGACAAATGTGCCATCGTTACCATCCGTAAAATGAATATGCCATTGGCTCGCGGATATATTTCGCACGATAGCATCAAAATGGTCAATTATTTCGATAAAAATTACATAAATGATGAAATTGATGTGCTGAAATTTTTGATTGGGTTCAAACTTGAATACAGCACTTTGCAGGCTTTGTTAACTGCCGATACTGAGCTCATTCTCTCGGATACAGATATCGACCGTGATAAAACAGCAACAATTGACAGCAGCCAGTACCGTATCGACAGCCAGTTTAACCGAAAAGTGGATCGGGCGATTGAAAAAGGCAAGGAGCGTAAGCTTTCGAAGTTAATGCAGGAAATGGACGACAGTGAGTTTATAAATTACTCGGCATGGATAGACCCTCAGTTGTTTATTATCCGTAAAATGTTTATAACCGATATTAAAAAGAACCAGACCATTACGATAACATACGATGATTACAAAAAAATTGGACGGAGTTATTTCCCTCAGCAAATAAATCTGGAGGTAACAACAAAATATGAAAACATCAAACTGAGCATGAAAATGATGCGACAGGCGGTGAATAAAGAAAAAATTTTTAGCTTTAACATTCCTGAAAAGTATGATGAATTTCAAGTACCTCGAAACTGATGATTGCTAAATCTGCCATATTATTCCTTCTTTTATTGTTTGCCTCAATAATGGTAAACGGGCAAACACTTAACGAACTTCGCGAAAAAAAAGAAAAAACCCGAAAAGAAATTGAGTACACCAATTGGTTGCTGGAAAAAACCGGAAAAACAAGTAAGGCAACTGTTAACAAACTTTCGCTCTTGAACGAGCAGATTAAGTTAAGAGAGAGCTTGATACATGACTACAATACCCAAATCAATATGCTTGAGTCGTCAATTGGAGAAAATCGTTTTGTTATTCAGATGATGAACGAAGACCTCGATGCTATCAGGGAAAACTATGCACGAATGATTCAGCAGGCATACCGCAAACGCGGCGACTACAACAAACTCATCTTTTTATTATCGAGCGAGACATTTAATCAGGCCTATAAGCGATTGCTTTATACCCGGCAAATGACACAGTACCGCCAAAAACAGCTCGAACAGATTGAAGCCATACGCTTTGTGTTGCAACAAAAAGTGAGTAATTTAAATACTCAGCTTATTGAAAAAGAAAAGGTTTTATTGCAGCAAATGAAGGAAGTTTCCACCCTGAAAAATAAAAAAGAACAGCAATCGGCAACCTATGAAAATTTGCAGAAACGACAACGAGAGCTCAAGGAGCATCTAAGTTATCAGCAGCGAATAGCCGACCGATTGCAAAACGAGATTGAGCGTGTTATTGAAGAGGAAGCCCGGAAGGCGAAGGCGCAGGCAAAAACGCCTGAATATGAATTGGTGTCTGACAATTTTGCAAAGAATAAAGGACGATTCCCATGGCCTGTCGAAAATGGTGTAATAACCGACCGCTTTGGTGAACATGCCCATCCGGTACTGAGAAATATTATCATTAAAAATAACGGCATTGATATCACTACCCGGCAGGGCGAAAGTGCCCGTTCGGTATTTAATGGTACAGTAAGCCGGGTTTTTGCAATACCCGGTGGGAATACTGCAGTAATTATAAGGCACGGCGAATACATCAGTGTATATTCAAACTTATCGGAGGTTTTTGTTTCGCAGGGCGAAAACGTTGAAACCGGACAAGAAGTCGGGAGCATATTTGTTGACCTTGATGATGACAATAAAACCGTGCTGAAATTTCAAATCTGGAAAGAAAACCTGAAACTCAACCCCGAAGACTGGATTGCACGATAAAAAAATATTAGGCTAATCCCTTTTCACCCAAAATCAATTACCAATGACTAACTACTAATGACCAATGACTAATGTACTAATGACTAATGTACTAATGACTTTTTTTAAATACTGGCCATTCTTCTGATTGTCGGAATATCCAGGAACCGTATTTTTCGTCCTTTTAGTTCAATTAAGCCGTCTTGTTTGAACTCCGACAGAAGCCTGATAACAGATTCAGTAGCAGTTCCAACCATGTTTGCCAGTTCTTCGCGGGTTAAAGCAATTTGCAGTGTGTTGTTGTCATCCACATCAAAACTGTCTTTTAAAAGCAACAGTACTTCAGCCAATCTTTCGCGTACCGTTTTTTGGGCAATATCGGTAATATAATCGTTTGCCTCACGCAATTCGCGGCATAAAATCTGAATCATCCAGTGCGAAAATTTCCAGTTGTTTTGCAGCATAAAAAGCAATGTAGGGTACGGAATGTGGCATAACACGGCATCATCAATTACTTTTGCTGTTGTACAGGCAAGTTCCTGACTTAGTAAAGAGCGGAATGCTATAATATCGCCACCTTTAACAAAGCGTATAATTTGTTCTTTGCCATCAATGCCGGTTTTGTATATTTTTAAAATTCCGCGGGTAACACAGTAAAAACCTGTTAAACGGGTGCCTTCGCGGTAAACAACGCTCCCCTTTTTATATAATTGGCAGGTTTTATCGTAATTCAGTTTCCCTATTTCCGTATCGATCAGGTGTTTGAAAAATTTAAATCCCGATAAATCTGTTTCTTCCGGTGTAGGGGTATAAAGCGAGTTTCTCATAACGTATCCTGTTAATAATAAATTAAATAGAGTTCTTCTATTTAATTCTTTGCATGTTGAACAAAAAACACATTTAAATTCAATTAAACGGTTCTGTAAGATATAATCTTATATCGAAAATTAAAACTGTTCATTCAAAAAAAATATGTTTAGAGGATGTTTTCTTTATCATATACTAAACCTGAATGAAACGATTTTGTTTAGAGTATATCTATTTGCCTGTAAAATTGGTAAAATAAATTGAAATATTGATAGAAAGGCTTATGCAAATAAAAAAAGAACCGTTTTTCGGTTAATAACGACTACTGTTGGACTGTGTTGTGTGATATTGGTTACAGTTTGTTGATTGTTTTCACTTTATCTTTGAACCATAAATTTTAGACGTATGAAACACGAAACATTACTAAGCTGGAAAGGCAATATGGAATTTGAGACCGATTTGAACGGCCATAAATTAACTGTTGATGCCGGTGAAGAATCAGGCGGACATAATAAAGGTCCCCGCCCAAAGGTTTTAATGTTAACATCTTTTTTAGTATAGCTTTAAGCTGATGTCATCAATGTATAAATGATTTTTGCCTGTGTTCCAAATGTACAAACCAAACTCATAATTGTTGCTATTTATGCGTGGCAGCTGAAACGTTAATGTCACCGGTTCCCATTTATTCTCTTCGTGTAGCATCTTTGCCAAATTATATGTTTGATAATAAACTTGTTCACCATCTTCAGTTATTGAAGCCACCAAATTACAATCGTTTA
>JAQIDF010000524.1 GCA_027858145.1 Prolixibacteraceae bacterium
GCTGCAGGTACCGACAATGCAGTAGCCCTTGGGCATATTGCAGTAACAACCAACCTTTCGGCTGCTGCCGGAGCTGTAACTGCTATGCTTGTTGCATGGGTACGTTATAAACGCCCAACCCTTTCAATATCGTTGAACGGTGCACTTGCCGGTTTGGTAGCGATTACTGCAGGAACGGATGCTGTTGATCCACTTGGAGCAGTAGCCATTGGTACAATGGCTGGTTTTATCCTACCTTTTGCTGTTGAGTTTATTGATAAAGTGTTGAAAGTTGACGATCCTGTAGGAGCTGTATCGGTACACGGTGTTGCAGGTGCATTTGGAACACTGGCTGTTGGTTTATTTTCAACATCTGAAGGTCTGTTCTATGGACATGGAGCAAAATTGCTTGGAATACAGGCAATTGGGGTACTCGCCTTTTTTGCATGGGCTTTTGGAACTGGTCTGTTATTGTTCTTTATCTTGAAGAAAGCTGGAGTGCTTAGGGTATCACGACGTGTAGAGGAAGAAGGATTAGATGTATACGAACATGGAGAGAATGCTTTTAATTAATAGTATAATTCGGATACTCATTCGCATATTTCCCAAAATTTGAGAGTTTCCCATTTCAGAGAAAAGCCTGCCATTGTGCAGGCTTTTTCTATATTCGTTTTATTGTTGTTTGTTGGAGAGTATGTTTATGTAATCAGAAATAAGATTTACTGTATTTTGAATACCCGTCACTGATGAGTTAACACACAGATGATATGATTTGGCAGTTCCCCATCGCTTATTACTGTAGAAATTGTAATACTCGGAGCGTTTTTTGTCCATTTTATCAACAATTTTTTTTGCTGAGATAGTAGCCTGCATAAACTTCATCTACCAGTGAATTGCGCATTCCAAATAAACCACCGAAAAGGCTGGGGCCATAGCTTTCGTCTGCTTTTTCAAAAAATTCTTTTCCAAGACCACTCTTCTGTGAGGCAATATTTATCAATTCCTTGTCATCGTAGAATGAAAAACCAAGTTTTTCTGCCAGTTTCTTGCCAATTTCATGACCGCCGCTACCGGGTTCACGTCCAATTGTTACTACATAATTATCTCTCATAACTGCTATCCCTGCCCTATAAATATGCTGTCGGTGATATTATATAATGACGAAGCTGTCATTGCTATTATCGACGGAATAGCATACTGCATCAGCAGTTTCCATACATTCATGGTTCCCAGTTCTACCGGGTTTGCCTTTTTTATCATGTTCTGTAGATATAAAAAGAATGAATAATTTGCCAATAAACGAAAGTATTATTGGCAAACGGCTAATAGATCAATTCCACCATCCAGTAGTGTTAACAATAGCCGATTAATACTGGGAGTTATATCTTCATTAACGCTTACAATAAAAAAATAGAGTGTAATTGAAGAACAGTCGTATTTTATAGGGCGTGTGCGAAGGCGCAAGAGGGCAGCAAGGGGATAATCCCTATCTGCCTACTCCTTTAGATTTCATTTTACAATAAGTTTCATGATCGAGTGTCTGTTATTTGTCATTAATTTTACTATGTATATACCATTTAATTGACTTGGAAGATGAATGGGTGATTGATTTAGTATGTTTTCTTTTTTGAAAACAGCCTGACCATTCATGTTATATATAATAATATCGAAAGGTAAATTGTTGTTTTTTGTAGAAATATATATGGTATTATCCTTAACAGGATTTGGGAAAACAGTCGTATTAATACTATGGGCAACAGTTGTGGAAGATAATTTTAGTGTTTGAATTTCTAAATTGTCTATAACCCAGCCCCAACCATAGGCATATGGATCCGAGTAAAGCCTGAATCTTATTAAAATTATATCGTTAGGATTAATATCGTCAGGTGAAGTTAAGTCAACTAAGTGAGATTTATACATATTTTGATTTGCAACTGTTTGTGAGTTGTTTTGAAATAGCCCTTTATTGTAAGAATCTTCCCATTCTTTATTAATTCGGCTATCCCAGCCAGCTTCAATCTCTTGCCATGTTTTACCTTTATCTTTTGACGCTTCCACTACAACATAATCCCAGAATTCATCATCGCCAAATTCTGTATTTGGTTCACCGGGCTCAATCAAAACTATCTGATCAAATTTTATAAAATGATCTTCTTCTGATATTTTTATTGGATATCTCAATTGAGCAATATAGTCTATTGAGTTATCTTCACCTGCAAAAAGATAAGGATGCTCAGTATGCAAAGCTGCATTTTCAAAGTCAGGTGCTGTTTTTATTTCAAATCCTTGAAGCAAGAAATCATTTGATAGTAGATCGAAGTTTGTTTCATAAGTATTAATATATTCAGGTATGGGTTCAACATTAACAGAATAATAGTCTATTTCTGGGCTAAGTGCTGTATTGTTTTTTGAGGAATTATCACTTGCTGTAATGTAGTAATCAAATGTGTCATTCTCTTGAAGTGGCGTTGTGAAATATATAATTGAACTGAAGTTATTATTGTTTTGATTGATAAGTTGCTTGGTTTCCCAATTGTTGTTATTGAGTCGATATTTAACACTTGCAGAGTTAATGTCAAAATCATCAGTTATTTTAGCATTTATTTCAATTGAATCTTGTTGTGGTAGTAGAAATGCAATTGGCATATGTTCAATAGAAGGATTAACGGTATCTTCGCCAGCGTAAAAATGATATGGATTATCAGGCACCACTGTGGGGAGATTATAAGTTCTATTGTATTTATCTTTTGCAGAAAGATAATAGTTTATATACGATGATTCTGATAAAGGTATTACAGCTTCGAATTTTCCTTGAGTTGAAGATGTTAAAGGAGTTTGAACATATTCAGAACTGTCAATTGAGTAGTATAATGTAGGATCTACTATTTCGGTTTCAAAGTCAGCTGTAATAGTTGCTTCTACAACTATATTTTCTATTTTTTCGGTGTTCTTAATGTTTTCATGGTTAATTCGTATCGACTTCCAGCCCATATCTGCTAACATAGCATCAACAACAGATCCCGGATTGTGAATGACTGCACCATATCCTGTGGAAAATCTCATAAGGTCATTATCTCCAAAAGGATAAACAATGTGATATATGCTAGAGCCGGGGTTAAACGTGCTGGGAGAATAAAGTTTTATTGGAGAAGATATCTCGTTCGAAGTGACAGCTCCCTGGAAGTAAATTTTATTTGATGTAAGAATATCGCCCAATTCTTTTGAGTTATTTTCATATTGAATAACCTGTTTAAAATCTCCATCATCTTTATAATAGATGAATTGATCAAAAATTACTGACGCATCAACGCTAAAACCATATGAGCCTATGCCATTTATATAGCTAAGATTTCCAGTTATGCCTAAACCATGAAATATTTCGTGTAATATGACTGAAGGAAGATCATATTTGTCGGCAGGGCAATCACCATCAGTTTTAGTGTACCAATCGGCAGTGCTGTTAAAGGAAGCTATCATGTCAGGAGCACTACTGTCGTCTTTAAGCCTTGTGGGTGATAGTTTCTCTGCTAATGGCGAAGGGTAATATACATTAGGGAAAGTAAAACCATCATAGTTCTTATAAAAGTATGTTGGGCCACAGGAACCCAGTGTAGAGCCAGATAGTTCTTTCCAGTATGCATCAATAACAATTGTGTCCTCAAAACTTAGAATTGATTCTATGATTGAAACTGCATATTGAAAAGATTTCCTTGGATAATAGGTGAAATTATTATAGTTAACAATTATTTTCCCCTTATTGTCTTCAGTTGATTTTGTATAAAATTCAAGTGGGGGTGGTATATATTTAATATCAGGCTTGTTTGTTCCAATTATCTTCGCATAAGCATTATTGTTTATTATTCTGTTATACCTGTCTTTTTGTTTTGCGGTTGAAAGAAAACAGATAAATATAAAAAAGAATGTAAAAAAGTATTTCATGTTATTTTTTGAGAAGATTAGTAAATAGTTGAGTTTCTATAGTATTACTAGTAATTTATTTATTTGAAATTAAAAAAAGAATAGATCAGTATAGGTATTTATTAGTTTCAAAAATAATAAAATCTTGAATAAATTTTATAAAAATAAAGTATAATGCTTCTTCATTTTAAGCAAAAAAAGAGAGGCTTAACAATGAAGCCTCTCTTTATTAAGTCAAATGTACTTTGAAATATATTATTATTGAATTGTAAATGTAAAATTATATTGTCCAAATGAACCTTGATCAACCGTAATCTCAAAGGTCATTGTATAAGTTCCGGTACAAGTATCATAAGTTCCAAAACCTTCATAAGCCATATTTGTATATGGAAGTCCCCAAGGAGCTAATGAAGAAGAAAGAACTTGTCTTTCTACTGTAACATCATAATTTGGCTTAATGATCATTTTTAGAGGTCCTTGATCTTCAACAAGACCTTCCATAGTTTCCAATCCATCAACATATACAACAAAAGGATCTGACTCATCAGGGAATATTGTAATATCACCTGCTGAACCCCAGTCATTGCTTACCGAATAGAAATTTCCACTAACAATACTTGGATCAAATGCACAAGGCACTGTAATATTTACATCTGCTTTTGTTAGTCCTTTTAAAGCAGAGAGATTCTGCAATATGCTTGAGCTTACAGTATTATATGATTTACCATTCATTTCCTGATAAGGTGGAAATTGTTTTCCTGCAATAGTTGGTATCACATAAACATGAAACTCATCTGCAATTTGAATGTCAGAAGGAGAAGATAACTCATCAATTGCATTTACTAAATCTGTTGTAGTAACTTCAATATCAACAGGAACACTGGTGATGTCATCATTTAGTACATAGTAGTTAGAATAATTGCCATTATAAGCTACAACGAGTGTTAACTTATCATATGGGGAGTCAAATAATATATCAATCTCTCCACTCAAATAATAACCATCAATGTCATCCACATTGATAAAAGGGCTTGATACATCATTGTCTATCGCGATGTAAGGAAAACAGCCTTCCTGTATGTCGTTAGGCATGGGGCCATTTTCATCAGTTTCGCAACTATAGCTTAAAAATAACATAGTTGCAATTATAGATATATACTTTAATAATATTTTCATTTGTCTTGATTTTAAATGGTTCAAACATTATTTATCCCAAAAGATAGTTGCTGATGAAGGAGTCTTTTGTTCAGGAGCGTTGTCATTCATGTTCAGTTCATCAGCACTCCATGGGAATGATACAGCATATGGCCTTGTTGATTCTACTGGAACTACACCACTACCGTCAGGGCCTCCATCAGCGATTTCGCCCATCGTGTTAGGATCAAACAAAACAGGATATCCTGTACGACGATAATCAGTATATGCATCAATAGATGATCCAAATTTGGAAATCCATTTTTGAGTCATAACAATCTCAAATTTCTTTTCATTATTGCCACTGTCGAATTCGGCTAATACATCTTCAATGTATGTATTAACTTCATCACTCCCTGAAAGTGCAGGTTCAGTTCCCATACCAGCTACAGCAGCTACAGCATCAACTTGTTCAAAAGATGCAACCAAAGCTTCTTCAAAAACTGTTTTAAGGTCATCACTAATTTTCCCATTAGCAATTAACTCAGCCTTTAGATATAAAATATCAGCATAAGTTAAGATGCGATAAGGAGCAGCACCTGTGCCATCATCTACCCCGAGCGAACTCGATTTATCCAGATCTGGAGAATCAAAAGCTCCACCTACAGGGTACAACCCGATCATAGTGAAAGTATTTCGCCCTGATCCATCACGATTAACACCTAAAGATCCAAAATATATTGATACAAATTGTCCATTCCGGTATTCAGGAGGAGTTTCAGTATCATCACCTTCGTTAATCTGAGCGCAGAAATAGTAAGGTATACGCGGATCTTCAACACCTGTGAAAATATGATCAGCTTCCCCTTTCATGATTTCATAAAACCAAGGGCTGATATAAGCACTGATTTGTCCTCCGGCATATTCACCAACAAATCCTGGGTTTCTATTGTCAGGAGCTAGCTCTGGGCCGTAAGGAATTGAGAAATCTTCACCCGGGCCAATTAAGTCTCCAGCTAAAAGTGCATCAACCTCCGCCTGATTGTAGAGTGTAGTTTCCATTACTTGTACATACAATTTCAACTTTAATGAATTTGCAAATTTAACCCAACTGTCGATATTACCATTATAAATGATATCATCACTTCCTGGCGTTAATATGTTTTCAGCATCTTCATTTTGTAAATCTGAAATAGCTTCATCTATTAAAGAAAAAAGATTTGAGTATATCTCTTCATCAGTATCAAACTGTGGGTTGTAATTACCTGAGATTGCAGCTTCAGAAAATGGAATATCTCCCCAAAGATCAACCATTTGACTATACAGATAGGCTTTGTAAAGTTTTCCTATACCTGCATATTGTAAGTTATCTGTTTCTGTAGATTTTTCAATAAGAGACTCGATTTCTTTCACGGGGCCAGAATAAAGGTTTGCCCATTCATTGTCAAGGTCTGATCCGGTTATACCATATTGATCAATACTCTCTCGGCTGGTTAACTGGTGCGTGTAAACAGCAGTTATATAACCTAAGCTCATAAAATCATAACTCATAATATCACCAATGTCCTGGTTAATTACAGGTAATGATTTATCTACTTTAAATTCTGAAGGATTGTTAGGATCGGTATTTACATCGAGCCATCCTTCACACGATGATAACATAAATGTTATTAGTGTTATTATAGGAATTAACTTTTTCATATTTATGAATTTTTTAATCATTTAAAATACTAATTTGATGTTAAAACCAATGCGCTTAGTTGATGGCGCGCCACTGTATTCAACACCAAGAACGTTTGATGCTCCATAAGTACTTACTTCAGGATCAAAGTTTGTATATTTTGGTATGTTAGGAGCCCAGAACCATAAATTTCTGGCTGTCATACTAACATTGATCATATCAAAAGGTGTTCTATTGATCCATGCGCGTGGTATAGTGTAGCCAATAGAAAGCTCTCTTAGACGTAATGTAGTTGCATCATAAACTTGCCATTCGGAATAAGAGTTTATAGCAAATGAGCTGAAGCCAGAACTAAAATATTGGTCATTATGAGATATCTGAGTTGTATTCTCAATTGTATTTCCATTATTATCTAGTATTGGTTTAGAAGTAGTTGCATCTCCATAAACACCTGGAATGATCATCGTGTTTTCTCTATCTTCAGTGTCTTTAGTAACACCCCGTCCAAGCAAGGATACAATAGAATTTGAATAGATGTCCCCACCATATTTGAGATCGACTAAAAATGAAAGTGTTATACCGTATGCGCTGATAGTGTTTGAAATACCAGTAACAAAATCTGGATTTGGATCTCCAACGATGCCTTGCTCAAGGTCTTCAATCATTAATCCGGTTGATGGATCAATAAGAGGATTACCCTCGCTGTCTCGGGCAGTACGGCTTCCATAAAATACTCCATAAGGTTGACCAACCATTAATGCTGATGCAGGATCCCCAAATAATTGATTCACATAAACTAATGAATCAACTCCGTTAATGCTTACTACTTCATTTCGGTTAGCTGTATAAGTTAAGCGTACGTCCCAATTGAATTTTTCTCTTTTAACAGGGTTCGCATTAACGGCTACTTCTACACCTTTGTTGTCTAACTGTCCAACATTTGTGTATGTTTGCCTATAACCGGATGATGTGGGAATGTATACAGGATATATTTGATCGGTTGATTTACTTGAATATAATGCAACATCAAAATTTAGTCTATTATTAAAGAAATTTAACTCAGCACCAACTTCAATGTCTTCTTTAAACTCTGGGTTCAAATTTGGATCATATGCTGTGTCGGGTGTATAGAGATATGATTGTCCCATGAAAGGAGTTCCAAGATAATAAATATCTTTTACATTGTAGGGATCTGCATCCATACCTACTTTACCCCAACTGGCTCGAACTTTACCATAGCTTAAAACACTGTTTTCTAAACTAAAGGCATCTGTAAAGACGAATGCTGCATCAATTGCAGGATAGAAATACGAGTTATTTGCGTTAGGTAATGTTGATGACCAGTCATTTCTTCCACGTAAAGTTAAGAAAGCATAATTTCTATAGCCAATTGTTGCTTCACCCATAGCTCCCATCAACCTGCGCTGAGTGTAGTCTCCTCCCCAGGCAATTACATCTTCAGTGTTGTCGATGTCAAAAATGTCTTCAACAATGAAAGTATAACCTCTGTAAGCTTGTCTATTAGTGGTTCTTTGGTTATGGTTTAATCCCAAAAGCCCACTTATTGAAAAGTCTGAATTGATTTCTTTGTCAAAATTCAAGAAAAGTTGTGATTCAAGCTCCATCGCTTTGTACAAATCTTCTGTTATACCTCCTTTTTTACCAAATTCAGTAGCTCTGGAGCCAATATCAACAGTTTCAGATCTGTCTTGAGTAAATGAATTAAAACCAAAGCGGTAGGAAACATTAAGCCAGTCTGTAAGAATGAATTGAGCATTAAAGTTACCTGTTATCCTTTCCATGTCTGTAATTACCTGATTATGCTTCCATGACCATAGTGGGTTGTCAAATTGGTCTCCATTTGGCTGCATTGGGGAGCCTGTGACAGGGTGTTCATACGGGTCCATTATCCATGTGCGACCGAGCCAAAGTGACCGGGCAAAAGATGAAGCACCATATCCTTCTGTTGATTGATTATTTCCAAATATACTCCCTTTTTGATTTGTATTAGAATAAGCCAGAGAGGAACCAATTGTCAACTTTTCCCAAAGAGTAGTTTTCCCTCCTACACTTAAACTTGAACGATTAAAAGAAGAATGGGGAATATATCCATCGTTTCTTGAATCAGATGCTGTTACATTGAAAGATGAATTTTCATCACTACCGGAGATGTTTATGGAGTTGTCAAATGAAACACCTGTTTGGAAAAGATCAGCAACATTATTGGGTTGAGTTTCATATGCAATTGAGTCTCCCCATCCAAAAGCTTCGCCATATCCATCCCATGTTTTAATAGAGTCCCGTGAGTCGAAGCGTGGACCCCATGATCCATTTGCATTCGAGTAATTGAACTCGGATCCATTTCCGTATGTGTTTTGGTATTCAGGTAAACTTGCAATTGTCTCGAAGTTTACAGAACTACTAACAGTAACTGAGAATCCTTTTTTCTTACTAATTCCTGATTTAGTTGTTATTAGTACAACTCCGTTTTTCGCTCTTGAACCATACAATGCTGCAGCAGCAGCTCCTTTAAGGATTGTGGTTGATGCGATATCATTAGGGTCTAAAGTGCCAATACCGCTACCATATGCCCCACCTGATGTACTCATGTTAGTGGTGCTCACAAATTCATTACTATATGGTATGCCATCTACAACAAAGAGAGGTTGGTTATCTCCTGAAAATGATGTGTTACCACGAATTGTGATTCTTGTTGAAGAACCCGGGGCACCACCAGTTGACCTGATTTCAACACCTGCTATTTTCCCGTCAAGTGTCCTAAGCATATCAGGTTCAGATCTCTGAAGCATTTCTTCAGAAGAAACCTCTGTTGAAGCATAACCTAATGCTTTCTTCTCTTTTGATATGCCAAATGCTGTTACAACAACTTCATCGACAGCAATATCGGCACGTGAAATTTCAACTTGGTAATTGGTTGCTGAGGTAAGTTCAATTTCTTTTGAAGTCATACCAATAAAAGAGAATACCAAGGT
>JAQIDF010000009.1 GCA_027858145.1 Prolixibacteraceae bacterium
TTTTAAGAAAGAGGTGTTGTTCCCGGTAACAACGTCGAGTATTTATTTTCGTGAGAATTTTGTGCCTTTCAACACATCGCCGTTGCGAAAGTTACTGGGTGATTTTCTGGACACGGCCGATATCAAGACTTTTGATGACTGCCCGTTCGACTCGTATGTGCTTGCTTTTTCGTACAGGCGGCTGGCAACACTTTGGGCGTCGAACCTGTTTCACCGGTACAAAAAAATTGAAATGCTCGACTTGCTGATGGCTACATCGGCGATACCGTTGATTTTCCCTGACCAAACAATTAAAAACCACGAAAAAGAAAACCAGCGATACCTGAAAGGCAGATTTGCCGATGGAGGCTCGGGTGGCTCGTTCAGGCGGTTTGAGTATTACTTAAAGCGTTATTTGAAGCAATATGGCAAATTTGAAAAGGTGTATATTGTCTCTCCTATGCGTGATATGGCCGAAGATGACTACGAGGAGCTGAATAAAATTACCCGAGCCATGGATTTGTTCAGCATGGACATTAAAAACGTGAAAGTACTGCGGTTTTTTACGGCCATGGTATCGCAAAACGGGTTCGATTTGTTTATCAAACGTTTTCATAAGTGGGCTCAAAAAAGAGAAGTGGCCGACGAAATTTATGTGTGCATACCGGAAATGAGAAAGAATTTCCCGTTTTTAGAATTTGGTGAACAGATGGAGCAATATAATGCAGTAACCCAATGGATAGAAGAAAACCCGGAAAAACTAACCGTGCCGTTGAATGAATATGTTAAGAAATTTGACCGTAAGCCGTTACGGAAAATGCATGTTACCTTAAAGCGTAGGCTGCTTCACCGGATGAGGAGTTTGTTCAGGAGGTAAAATAAAAAAGCCCCTCCTATATCCTCCCCGGGGGGAGGATAAAACGCTTCGCTGTTACATTATAAAGTTATGTGTGGTTTTTTTATAAAGTAAGATCGTAGTTATTTTGTTCACCCTCGGGGACTAGGGGGCTTTTCATTTACTCGAACCTGCCGATAGCGGGCATAGTATAAATGTCAACAACAGCATCGTTATTGGCTGTTTCGGTTTCCTGGCAGCCATTTGCATCTTCTACATCATAAATATTCATTCCCACCTCAAGGCTATGCCCAGGTTGATTAAGCACTTGTGCACTAATTGTAACATCACTATTTGAAGCATCGATATTATATTGATTTGTGCCCGTAACTGTAATGGGATTATTCCCCTCATCATATACCACAACATTTTCAACATCCTGACCCGATAATGAAGGTGTAGCTGTAACTGTAAAATCAGTAAAAATCGTCCATGCTGCAGAAGTGTTATTACGAGTTACGGTAAATTGCACTTCAGTATATCCCGGAGACCTCGGATCATCGTCGTTATTAAAACTTACAGGTGGCAGGAACTGAGGACAATAGTTTGTATTATTTGATGCCACAGAGATATCAATCGGATCGACAAAGGTCAGGGTTTTAGCAGATACAGCATCACCACAAGGGCTGTTTCCATATGCAGTGAGTGTAAGTGAAACACTACCCGCTGAAATATCAGCGGCACTTGGGGTATAAGTACAAGAACTCAATGATGTTTCATCGGAAAAAACACCCGTGCCGCTTGTTGTCCACTCTACATTATTATAATCAGAAGCTGTAGCATCGTTGGTAATTACAACAGCAGTTCCACATGATGTCAGGTTTGCACCTGCGGAAGCGGTTGCGGGAGTCACTATACTCATGGTGATTGCACTTGATGCAACTGTAGGACTACCTGAAATACAAGCTAAGCTTGAAGTCATTTCGCAAGAAACATTATATCCATCGGTTATTGAATTGGTTGCATAGGTATCGCTGGTTTCCCCAGTTAGGGCAGTACCATTGATATACCATTGATACGAAGGAGTTGTACCCCCATTAACAGGCGTTGCTGTAAAAGTTACTAAATCACCATCGCAAATCGTTTCGCCGGGATCGGCGGAGATCGTTACATCGGGCACAAAGCCGGAGCCTACAGTCACATCGACCGATGCTTCGGCAGTACAAGTATGTTGAAATACGATATCGTCGAGGGCAAAGTCGTTGCCGCCGGGTTGTGTATTGCGATTTACCAATGAAATATATGCTTCTGTACTTGTACCCGAATTCCAATTATAAAAGAATTGAGTCCACAAGCCGGTAGTTGAATCTGCAGTATATATTTGTCCGGCGTTATTACCATTGACATAAAACTGCAATTCAGAAGGAGATTCATCTTTAGCACCTGGTACCGACTGTACAAAATATGAAAATTGATAGTCGGTATTTGGAACTACATTAACTTTTTGCATCCAAATGCTATCACCCGAAACGGTTGAACCATTAATTACCATTTGCAATCCAGAGCCCGTAGTTTTATCCGGGCAATCATCACAAAAGTCATAATGCACATTATTGGGCATATTTGTAACAGAATAAGCCTTTTCTGGCACAAGTTCATTATTAACTCCCACTATATCCTCCTCATAGTCATACTCACTTGTAAATCCAACGTCACCTTCTTCAAAATCACCATTCGTCACCAGGTTAACGCCACTTAAAGTACTGGCATGTACGGTATATGTACCACTCATATCAGTTGTGGCATCAGGAATCTCCGGGTCTTTATCGCTTGAATAATAAATTATATCATCATCACCGTTTTTCCCTTCCCAATATAAATTGTCATAAAAACCATCACTAAAAAGCTTTATCGTATCTCCTGCACAGAATGTACCCCCAACGCTTGCGGTAAGCGAGGGTGGGGGAATAACATAAGCCGTTACGGGTGTTAAATCGCTTGTTTCGCCACCCGACTCAAATTCTACATAATAAGATTGAGTTGAAGAAATAGTAACTGTATATTCAGAACTATTTACATTACTGGCCGAAGTATGAACAAGATTATTACCAGCAGCATCGGAATACCACCTGAAAACACCAGAATACGATTCAGAAGAAGCACTCACTTTAACGGTAACATCATCGCTATATTTACATTGGCTGCCGGGTGAGGTAATAAGTCCAAGCGTACCATCGGATACAATCAATTCAGCAGGATCAGATTCGGTGCTGGCACCACAGTAATGACCGGCTGTTGCAACCAACTGATACCAATATCTGTTCATGTCTGAAATAGGATCTGTTATGATTAATTCATCGGTTTGTGTGCCCGAGTAATAAACTGAAGCATCCGAAATATTACTCCATATTGAACCATCATTGGTGCTTACCTGCCACTGGTAAGATAAATCGCAACCTGAAACAGCAGTTGTAATTACAGCTGTACCATTACCTGGCTCAACGGTATAAGTTGCATCAGGCGGGGTTGTAAAAGAAGGTGATGGATAATTATTTTCAACCGTTACAGTTTGGGTACATGTAACAGGCGAAGACCCTCCAGTTGCAGTCCATGTTACTGTATGGGTGCCTACAGACATTGGCATTACGGCATCATTCGTGACATTAATTGTGCCACACCCGCCTGAAGTTGATGGAGTACCCAAATCAGGATAAGCTGAACATGTGCCTGTATTGGCTAAGGTTTTTATCTCGTTTTCGGATAAAGTCCGGGAATAAATGTGGAACTCGTCGATTAAACCATTAAGATAAGGATCAGCATATTGCGAACGCCCAATCCAATTATTACCAGTATTACCTAACAGAGAAGGGTTTATCGTCATATTTGGATTTGAATCGACCTCAACACCATCAAGATACATACGACCGTTAGTACCATTAAGCGTAATTGCAACATGATGCCATCCACCGGGCAAAACATCACTACCATTTAACTGCTGCTCAGCACCATTATTTGTTGACGTTATTGCATATCTGAGATTTCCCCCGTTGGGTGTTAAAAACATGTAACCGGTTGTTGTACTGTTTCCAAAATCAAAAATACGTTCCCACCAACCTGTTCCCTCCCAGTTCACCCATGTTGAAATAGTAAAATCATTTAAGCCCGACACAATGCCATCGGGTAAGTCAACATAGTTGTTGTTATTGCCGTCTAAAGATACAGCATTACAGATTTGTCCGGCATCCCATGTTGCCCCATTAATAAGCGTTGCATCGTTGCTACCGGCATTATCGCTTGCTGTTGCACCCGATGTTTCATTAAAATTATAATAGGTTTGCAAGCCGGAAACGGGATTTGTATAAGCAGTAACATTTGCCGGGCAGGTAATGGTTACGGGGATTGTACATTCAATAACATTAATAGTGTAATCTTCAGCCTGCCCATAACTATAGAAACTTGAATTTGCGCAAGGTGTTGTACTGTATTCACCATACCAACTTATAACACGCATACTTGTATTTCCGGGGGAAGCACCTGCTGGTATTGTTATGTTTGTTGATGCAGTTTTCGCATCTTGTCCGTTAGAATCATTTATAGTACCAATCTCATAACGTTCACCTGTATCTGTAAAATCACCATCCTGATTCCAGTCAAAATAAGCAGTATAGTAATATGTAAACCCACCATTCGTAAAACCTTGAATAGTTAGAGTGTAGTCATTATCTATAAGCACATCAGTTGAGACAGAAGTAAAATCTTCGTATTCAGGGGAACTTGTTAAATATGAACTTGTATTTGAGATGTCGCCAAAAACAACAGATGTTATAGGTCGCACACCATCATCAACCGTAAAATCACAATACATTGAATTGCCCGTAACCGCAACCACTTCATTATCCAACGCACCACCCCCTGAAACTACAATATCATCCAAATAATTCGTATTTGTAGAAGTTGGGGCAAATTGCACATAAATATCTTGCGAAATTGAACTACCATAACCAGAAATAGTAACTGAATTAGAAAAAGTTGAACCATCGGTTGACACCTGGAAATCGGATGAGCCGGTAATCGTTACATCCGTTCCATCAAGGTTATATCCATTAAGAGTGAAAGTTTGAGTATCGGCACTACCGGAAGCTACAAAGCCAAAATCGATAGATGAAGGAGAAACTGATAAAGTGGGCGATGTTGTCAGAGGCACAACCTCGCCGGTATTTAGAATTTGAGCTCCTGCACTATAACCTGAGAAACTGATTTTTGCCAATTGTGAAGTAGATAATCCTGTATTATTGTTTCCAAAAAATATCTGGCCCGCTGTGCTTGGTCCTCCGGCTGTACCGGTCCAACCGGTAATATTTAAAGTTGTTCCACTCCATGTACCATTGCTATTGGCAAAAGTTAAGGTATGAACACCTGTTCCTAATGCGATGGTTGAGTTGCCCGATAAATTTAATATACCTCCATTTAATTGATAGCCTGTGGTGGCTCCTGTACTTAAAGCACCTCCATCAAGTGTTAATGCGGCATTAACGGTAGTTGTAGTTGCAAGTGTTGTAGTTCCACCACTGATTATTAAATTGTTGAAGGTGTCAAAAGAAGAAGTTGGCAATGTATTATCAGCAGTTAATTCAACAGTTCCTGTTCCAGGAGTAAAAGTCTGACTGCCACTAGTTGAAACAGAAAATCCCTGACAAATTAGCTTGCCCCCAGGATTCATGTTTATCATATTTGCCCTATTTCCAATTGCAGCGAAAGTAACGATACCGCTAACTGTTACTTGCGAAGAGGCATCAAAATTCAACCTTCCACTATTATTATTTCCTCCAGAACCTAATGTTATGCTTGCGCAAACGGCATTGTTTATATTAACCGTTACGATAAATCTACTATCTATGAATACATCATCGGCAGCAGTAGGTATGGTTTGTCCTCCCCATGTTGTTGTTGAATTCCAGTTTCCAGATTCAGATGCAGTTCGTGTTGCAGCATTTGCAATAGTCCCTATTCCTATAAAAAATACTGAAATAAGAATTATATAAATCTTTATTGGAATAGTATGTAAAATATTTTGTCTCATAGGCCACGTGCATTTATGTGGTTAATAAAAGCAAAAGCCAAATGAATAATTCCTGCAAATTGGAAGCTTTTGGCAGGCTTGTAGTAAAAATGAACTTTATTTTCTGAGTTTGTCAAGAATTTTGATCCTTCATTTGTTCCTCCATTGCCATTTGCAATCTCAGTTCCAATAGTTCCAATATAGCTGTTTTTCGGGGTAATTATTGGGTATAAACGGACACCACCACTACATGCAGCACCACCATTGTTTGTTATCCGATCTACATCATATTTACCGGCAGCGACTAAATTATTATTATCAATCGTTATCTTATTGTCAACTGTTAGATTGTCACCAATAGAAATAAAACTTCCTGTATTCTTACTATCAACCTCTTCTGCAAAAACATTTCCGCCAACTTCTATAGTTCCATTATCATGTTCAATTTTTTTAGCTTTGTCAATATCACCCCCAACAATAAGAGTTCCGCCATCAATACTTATTTTTTTTTCATCCCAATTCAGATTCCCGGTGTATGTAACTGTATATCCACTTCTGATTTCCACATCATCAGTGCTTGATGTCACCCAACCACAGTCCCATGAAGAGGCAACATTCCAATCACCCGTTGAATTACTTTTACATTGTCCATAACCAACCTCAACCAACACCATAGCAACCACCACCAAAAGTACCCTCCTGATGGTTTTAAAAATTTGCTGATATATTTTTAATGAAAAGTGCAATGTTGTTTTCCCCTTTATTCCCTTTTCTTTACTTCAACAAAAATACGGATTTATTATTTTCAATTTACTACCAAATGAGTAGTCTTAAAAAATTTGACGAACGGCTATTTTTACCTGACGAACATCAATTTTGTTTAGACTAAAACAATGTTGAAATATACAAAAAAATGATGGAATATTGGTTTAAAAAGCTTCAATAGCTTCCAATAGTCCATCATCCATTGCTAATAAAAGGAATCAGCCGTACATCTCATCCAGCTTGTCGGCCATAGCATTGGCAAGTTCAATGGCTTCGTCGTATGTAGTAGCTCTCATCGAGCCTTTGGCTTCTACCGACGGGTTAACAACGTCCCACTTTATATCATCGGCAAATTTATTAAGGTTTTTCACGCCACCGCCATTCCAGCTAAACGAGCCAAATACGCCCAGCAAGTGGTCTTTTATGCCTTTATGTACCAATTCGCGGGAAACGTTCTCAACAGCGGGAAACATTTCGTTGTTGTATGCACAACTGCCAATCATTACGCCTTTATACTTAAACACATCGCTGATAATGTACGAAACATGCGTTTTTGAGGCATCGTGAATGCGGATGTTTTTTATTCCGCGAACAGAGAGCTGACGGGCAATCACATCGGCCATGTTCTCGGTATTGCCGTACATCGAACCAAATACAATCACCACGCCTTTATCGGTAGAGTAACTGCTCCATTTTTGGTATTTCTCAAGAATGTATGGTATATGACTTCTCCATATCAAACCATGTGAAGGAGCAATTTGCTTTATTTCCAAGCCTTCGAGTTTCACCAGTGCCCTGGCAGTATGAGGACAATATTTTCCAACTATATTGGTAAAATACCGCATGGCTTCTTCTTCGTAATTGGCCAGATTAACCTCGTCATCGAACACCCCCCCATCGAGTGTGCCGAAGCTGCCAAAAGCATCATTAGAGAAAAGTATTTTATCGGTAGCTTCGTAAGTTACCATGCTTTCGGGCCAGTGTACCATTGGTATGGTGTGAAAATTCAGTTTATGCTTTCCCAAATCCAGTTCATCGCCATCGGCCACGGTTATGGTATCTTCTGTTATTCCATAGAAATTTTCAATCATCGGGAACGTTTTTTTATTCCCAACGATGGTAATTTCAGGATACTTTTCGCG
>JAQIDF010000043.1 GCA_027858145.1 Prolixibacteraceae bacterium
ATTGACAGTCTTTCGGTTTTATTTGAAACAGGCGTGTTTTTAAAATACACCGAAACGGAAACGCCAGAACTTTTAAACACTTACTATGACGGAAACTTGTCGCATATTGCCCTTGGGCACCGATATACTTCGTGGCTTATGGGAACTTATGGCTTGATGCCTTATTCTGATATCGGTTATCATTTTATTACCGAAAAAGCAGTTGAAGGTGAAGAACGTATGATGATTACTACATGGGAAGGCTCTGGTGCCATTAACAAGATTTTTTATTCGTTAGGTTTGAAAATCAATAAGAACTTTTCAATTGGTAATGAGTTTGCTTTTTATTACGGCCCAATTAATCAGGAGCGTGTGACAAGGGCACAAATTGATACTAAACTGGAAACCGGCGAAAATATTTTCTCGTCAAATTATACTACTTTTTATACAAATTCACGTTATTCAGGCATTTCTGTAAAACCAGCCATTCAATATACCACTTTTTTGGGCGAAAAGGGTTCAAACCTGACTATTGGGGCTACATACAGTCCCGAGCAACTCTTCTTTGGAAAATCGGATTATACGGTTCAACAAGCGTATGGTTCTTCATCTACTGCTTATACCGTTTATGCTGACGAATTGAGGGCTGATCCTCTTGATATACCTGTTTCGTATGGTGCCGGGGTAAGTTTTATTTATCGTGGTAAGTATTTGGCAACAGCCGATTATGAAGAAGAAAACTGGGGTGCGGGCAATTCTGATAAATATAAAAATCGCCAGATTTACTCATTTGGCGTAGAACGGCTACCTCAAAGCTCTTTGAATTATTTTGAGCGCTGCGCTTTTCGTGCCGGGTTTCGTTACGATACCGGTTATTTAACTGTTAACCGCTACGATGTTAGCGATATTCGTTTTACGTTGGGAGCGGGGTTCCCTGTACGGAAATCTCGATCAACGCTGAATGTTAGTTTAGAGGCCGGACAAATTGGAAAAGTTGGAAGCGGATTAATGCGTGAGCGCTATGCTAAGATATCGATTGCATTCTCGTTTCACGATTATTGGTTCCTCGAACGGAAAATTGATTAGAATTACAGCTTAACAATTTTTGTTGCCTTTTAAGGCATGTTAACTGTATTTTTCTATATTTTTGCTTTTGATAAAGAGATAATAGATATAATTGGAAACATAAAATATTTAAAAATAATTATTTAACACTTATTTGTATGAATAGCAAGATAGTCCTTCTAGTAATATTAATGATTGCATCGGTGAAAGTGTTTTCGCAGGATAAAATGACTTTTGGCGTTAATTTTGGGTATGATTATAACGATAAGTATTTAGAAAATTTAGACGGTGCCGAAAATGTTAATGAATTACCCGATTTTAACATTGGAGTTGATGTTGGTATTGAGTTAACGGAACGTATTAGGGTTCGTGGTGAACTTAAATATGTAAATTTAAGTTTCACACGTGATTTTACAGGTTATACTGATGAGGATTTCAGTGTAGACCATACTAAATTTACTGCGAATTTTATAGGATTTAACCCTCGTTTCGATTATCGCTTGTTCTCGTTAGGTAATTTTGAGACCTATTTTTCAACTGGATTGAAGCTGGAGTTTTCAGCCGGAGATTATATTCGTACATTTGATAACAATGGTGATAAATATGATGATTTGAAGTATTTTAGTAATGGTAAATATATTCACGACTCGGTGTTGGCTGGAGCAGTGGGTGGTTTTATCTTTAAATATAATATCAATCAAAAATTGGGGATTACGATAATGCCTGAGTATACCAGCTTTTTATCAAGGTTTTATAATGATAATCAAACATCGCTTCAACGTGCCAATGTTAATATTGGTATTGAATGGACTTTTTAATAAAGAATTATATAAGATAATATAGCGCAGGAGTTGTTTATCAGCTTCTGCGTTTTTTTGTTGGTTTAACCCCAATTATTCATGAGAATAATTTCTGTCTCCGACAACGACTAAGTTTCGCAACCAATTTTGTTGCCCAAAATTGGGCTCGGCTATGTCGGAGTAATCCGCTTATGCATTCACCTTTATCCAATTTGGTGAATAAAGCGGGTTAAATTGAGAATTCCGGATGATTATTTTTGAATTGTTGAATGATTTCCTGGTGATCGAAGGCTAATTGTGGTAGGTTTTTCATTTCGAACCATTGAACTCTTGCTGCGTCATCGCCGGCTTTAATTGCGATGTTGTTGTCAACCTGTCCCCAAAAGACAATCGAAATTGTACGTCCCCTGGGATCCCTGCCGGGTTTGCCAAATGTGGCAAGCTCGTATAATTTTATGTTGGTAATTCCTGTTTCTTCCTGAAGCTCTCTTTTGCAGGCATCTAAAAGGTCTTCATCCATATCGATAAAACCACCGGGCAATGCCCACATGTTTTTGTAGGGGGCATTCCCCCTTTCGATTAGCAAAATAAAGGATTGATCGCTTTCTTTGGCTATAACAATGGAATCGGTAGTAACGCTTGGTCTGGGGTATTTATAAGAATATGACATTACTTTTCGTTTATAATTCTCTTCATTAACCGTAATTGGTGCGTGTATCGTTGAGTTTCAATATTGAAAATACCGGCATGGTCAAGATTATCTATTCGGACTTTTCCTGAAGAGTGGATGATTTTGTTTTTTTCCCAAATAATACCAACATGTGTTATATCACCTTCTTCATTATCAAAAAAAGCAAGGTCGCCGGGCAGTGCTTCTTCAACAAACGAAAAATTTTCGCCAAGCAGGGCCTGTTGCGAAGAATCACGCGGAATGTTTACGCCCCCAATTTTGTATACAATTTGCGAAAGTCCTGAGCAATCGATACCCAGGGGCGTGCGCCCTCCCCATAAATAAGGCGAATTAAAATAGCTTAACGCTGTATTGATAATCCGTGTACGGGCGTCTTTCTCAACCGGTTTTACAGGTGCATTGCTAAGTAGTTTATACTGAGTATTTGCAATTTTAAAAGTTGAATGTTTTTTTACAAAACGGGGAAGCGTACTGCCGGCAACAATCAGAAAGTTGCGGTAATCATCGGTCTGTTGAATAATGTTGAAGATGTCGGCAGTTACGTAATGTAGTTTGTTCGATAAAAAATTGTATTCCCTTTTAGATATCTTTACAACCATTTTTGTATCAATCCAGCCTTCATATCCGTCGTGAAATAATTTTATTTTGCACCATTTTTTTCCTTCCTCCACGATTTCGTAATGTTCACCCAATAATACCTGGGTGCACATCTCACTTTTTTCGGTTGGTTCGGTACGAACAGGAATGGAACTGAGGTCAGAAATTCCGTACATGGTAATCGTTACGCTTTTCTAAAGTTATACATTCCAAATATACAATAATCTTAATGCGATGGGGCATATTGCTAAATATTTTTCTATTTTTAAGAATCATTCAGTTTTGCTTAACAAACGTAATTTATGGGTACAAAAAATAATAAACTTTTAAGCTTGTTCCGGAAATTTTATTTTGCAATTTTTCTGATTGCAACTTTTGGGGTAATTTACTTTCTTTTCCCCAAACAAGGCACTTTTAAGTATGAATTTCAAAAAGGAAAACCCTGGGCGCACGAAACATTAATCGCATCGTTCGATTTCCCGATCCAGAAACCTAATGAGGTAATACAGGCCGAAAAAGATTCTTTGTTGTCGAATTATGTGCCATATTTTTCTGTATTTCCTTCAGTGAAAGATAATCAGATCGGGATGTTGGAGAACAACCTCGAACAAACCTTTGAGAGGATCAATGTGGAGGTTGATTCGACTGAAAAAGCATTGTTGAAAAACAAGCTATTGGGAATCGTTGATACCATTTATTCCAGTGGAATTCTCAATAATTCAGTTGATTCATATACGGCACTGGAAGATAAAGAAAATATAAACAAAGTTGAAGGCAACAGGGCTGTAAAGGTTCCCGTGTCATCAGTTTATTCAATAAAATCGGCATATGTTGAACTAAGTGACTCTATAAATAAGTTGTCGGTTTCTCACCCTTTGTTATTAGATCTACAGGAGAATGTCGATTTCAGTAACTTTCTTGTATCTAACCTCAATTACGATGAAGAATTTAACAATACCAAAATAGAAGAATTGATAAATGATTTATCAACCACACGGGGGGCGGTTTTAACAGGTGTACGCGTAATATCTGAAGGAGATTTGGTTAATAACGACAATTATATTATTCTTCAATCGTTAAAGCAAGCATACGAGAAAAACCGTATGTATGGAGGTTGGATTTCTACCATATTTGTAGGGCAAATGATTTTGATTGCTGGGTTACTTGCTGTGATGGTTCTTTATCTGCAAAATTTTAACAAGAAAGTATTTTGGAAAAAGCGAAATTTTTCATTGATTCTTACTACGTTGCTTGTAGTGGTTATATTAGCCCGGTTAGTATATGAGAACGATTCATTAAATATGTATATACTTCCCGTTTGTATGTTGCCTATTATTATTCGTACTTTCCTGGGGGCACGTATGGCTATAATGATTCATGTAATTACAGTGTTGATAATTGGTTTTATGGCTCCTAACAGTTTCGAATTTGTGCTAATTCAAATTGTAGCTGGAATTGTTGCCGTAGTAAGCCTGAGTAAGTTGCACCGTCGTGGGCATTTGATTATTACTTCTCTTATTTTAATACTTACATACTCAATACTGTATATTGGCTTTGAGATTATAAAAGAAGCTGATATCAATAATATAGGATGGAGAGATCTTTCATGGTTTGTTGGTAATGGATTTTTGTTACTTATAGCTTATCCTTTGATTTATGTGTTTGAAAAAGTGTTTGGCTTTCTTTCGGATGTTACATTGGTTGAACTTTCAGATACAAACCACCCATTATTGCGAAAACTGGCTGAAGTTGCCCCCGGCACATTTCAGCATTCGATGCAGGTTGCTAATTTATCTGAAGAAATTATATTACGTATAGGAGGAAACCCCATGTTGGTTCGCACTGGGGCACTTTATCATGATGTAGGAAAAATTAATAGCTCTCAGTATTTTATAGAAAATCAACTGGTGGGGGATAATCCTCACGATAAATTGTCGAATAAGAAAAGTGTTGAAAAGATCGTGAGCCATGTTTTTGATGGTGTACGATTGGCAAAAAAATATAATATTCCCGATACTATTATCGATTTTATTAAAATGCATCATGGGAAGAGCCTGGTTAAGTATTTTTATTTAAAGCAAAAAGAGCAAAATCCAGATGTTGAGCTTAAGAAAGAAGACTTTATGTATCCGGGGCCTAATCCTACAACCCGTGAAACTGCTGTTGTAATGCTTTCAGACAGTATTGAAGCAGCTTCGCGGAGTCTACCTGAAAAAAACGAGGAGTCGTTGAATAAACTAATCAACCAAATCATAAACTCAAAAGTTGATAATCACGAGTTGGATGATGCCCCGTTAACTTTTAAAGATATAAAAGTTATTAAAGCAATTTTTCTTGAAAAGATGAAGAACATTTATCATGTTCGCATCCAGTATCCATCAGAGGAAAAAGAACAAAGCGATAAAAATCAAAAAGAAGAGAATTAAAAATAGATTGTTTAGTATGAAAAATGATAAGAATAAAGCTGGTATTAAGAAAAGCGATTTTGATGAAAATGTAGAAGGTAAAGCTGTGTCACTATATACACTGGAAAACAGCAAGGGAGCTGAAGTTTCCATTACTAATTACGGAGGTAAAATAGTATCATTAATGGTGCCCGCTAAAAGCGGCCAACTGGTTGATGTAGTAACAGGATATAATTCTATTGAAGGTTATTTAAACTCAGGAGAAATTTATTTTGGAGCAGCCATTGGCCGTTACGGTAATCGTATTGCCAATGGTAAGTTTTCAATTGATGGTGTTGAATATCAGTTAGAAAAAAATAATGGCCCCAACAGCTTACATGGAGGTATTAAAGGTTTTCATGCCGTTGTTTGGAATGCAAAACAAAAAGACGCTCAAACCCTTGAGTTGAACTATTTGTCAAAAGATATGGAGGAAGGATTCCCGGGTAACCTTGAGGTGAAAATCGTATATAAATTAAACAACGACAATCAGCTGGTAATCGATTATTACGCATCTACCGATAAAAAAACACTGTGTAATCTTACCAACCATACATATTTTAATTTGAGTGGTGACGGGGCTGATACGATACTCGATCATGTATTAAAACTAGATGCAAGCCATTACACACCATCTGATGATACGGCAATTCCTACCGGTGAAATTAAAAATGTTGAAGGGACTCCGATGGATTTTACGAAAAAAAAAGCCATTGGAGCACAAATTGATGACGACTTTATTGATTTGAAACTTGGTAATGGCTACGACCACAACTTTGTTCTTGACAAGAAAGAGGACGGCGTTGAGAAACTCGGTTACATTTATTCTCCGAAAACCAACATCCAAATGGATTTTTACACCGATCAGCCGGGTGTGCAGTTATATACCGGTAATTTTATGGATGGTTCACAAATAGGGAAAAAAGGAAAAGCTTATCTAAAACGTTCGGCATTTTGTCTCGAAGCACAATATTTTCCCGATTCCCCGAATAGACCGGAATTTCCATCTACAGTTCTTAAACCAGGAGATGAATACCGGCAAACAACAATTTATGGTTTCACTGTAGGTTAATAATTTATATATTTTATATGCGTTTGTTAATTGTTGATGGCATCAGTAGTACCCGTGAAGAATATATCGATCTGGTTGATAAAAAATATTTATCGGATGTGAGCGAAGCAAATTCGGCTGAAGATGCAGCGTTTCATATACTCGAACGAAAGCCCGATGTTATAATCACATCCGATGTTTTGTCATTCAGGAGTGGTTACGAGTTGGTGAAACTTGTTGATGAACTGGATTTGGGAATCCCGGTTATTGTTATTTCCAATGATACCGACCGGGCAATACTGGCCATTAACAACAATGCGTTTGATTTTATTGTAAAGCCTGTTAGCGCCATACGTTTGAATAATGCAATAGATAATGCCCTGAACACAATTAAGGAGATGTATGGACATACGGGGAGAATATCGAACATAAAAGATGTAAAGGTCAAAATTAATACAACGTCGGGTTTCCGGTTGATTGAGTTAAATAAGTTAATGTATTGTGAAGCCGAGGGGACTTACACAAAGCTATTTTTTGAAGATGGGGGATGGTATTATTCAACTTATAACTTAGGAAAAATTGAAAACCTGATTAAAGATTATTTCTTTATCCGAATAAACCGCTCCGTACTTATTAATCTGAGTAAAGTGAAGCTAATTAATAAAAAAGATGAATTATGTGTACTTGAAGATGGTATTCGGGTAAGTTTTAATATATCAAAAAAGAAAATACGCGAGATGGAAAAAAATTTAACATTATAGTTTGTAATAATGGAGAATGAGATAAAAGCATTAATAATTGACGATGATAATTCAGCCCGCAGTATTTTAAAGCATTTTTTAAAAGTGTGCAAAAATGTTCATCTAGTGGGCAGTAAGGCAGATACAGTTTCTGGTTTGGAAATTGTATCTGCAGAGAAACCCGATGTGATTTTTTTGGATATTAACATGCCGCATGAAAACGGGCTGGACTTTGCGCGAAGATTACGAGAAAAGGGGAGTGACATACAAATTGTTTTTACAACTGCGTATAAAAAATATGCCGTTTCGGCTTTTGACATAAAACCGGTTGATTATTTGGTGAAACCATTTGGTGTTGACGAAGTATTTAATGTTTTGTCGAAAGTAAATAAAAATATTAAAAAGCAGGAAAAACAGGACAACGAAGGTTTTTGGGATTCAGTTGTAACTGATAAAATCAAATTCAAAACCTTATCGGGCTATGTTTTTCTTTTTCCTAACGAAATATGTTATGTGTTAACACAAAAAGGAAATATAAATTTGTATTTATGTGATGGTAGTATTATCAGGATTTTAGGTTTAATGAACGAAATTGATACGATGCTTACGTCTAATAATTTTATCAGAATTAACCGGTCAGCACTGCTAAATAGTCAGTATATTTATTCAATTAATAAAAAAAATCGGGAGTGCACTGTGAAATGTCTAAGTATTGAAGAAAAGTTTCATTTAAAAAATGAAATTTTGGAAATAATAGATAACAACGATATCATAAAACTTTAAGACCTATGAGCAGAACAACACGGAATATAATTATTGGGGTCGGAATTGCTTTCATTATTTTTCTGTTGTGGTATTTTCGGGCTATTGTTGGTTATATTGTTATAGCTGCAATATTGGCTATGATTGGCCGGCCTTTTGTACGTAGGCTTAAAAAAATAAAAATATGGAAGTTCCGCCTGGGTGCTTCTTTAAGTGCGTTCATCACTTTGATTTTAATAGGAGGTTTTTTCTTTAGTATATTCAGATTCCTTATACCTCTAATTGTTAGTGAGTTTGATCAGTTGGCTAATATTAATGTTAACGATTATTTAGAACAGCTTGAGGTGCCTTTGAATCAAATATCTGAATTTTTATACGGTGAAAGCATATCATTATCTGGTGGTAGCCTTCGAGGTATTTTGGGCGAACGTATTTCTTCATTTTTTGAAATGTCGCAGGTTACTGATTTGTTTGGAGCAATAGCCGGTACTCTGGGAAGTGTTTTTATAGGTGTTTTTTCAGTTGCTTTTATTACTTTTTTCTTTTTGCGCGAGGAAGGAATGTTTCGCAAAGGAATTATGCTTTTATCTCCTACCGGTTTAGAAGAGCGTGTTTCTGATAGTATCGACCGGATTTCATATTTATTGCGTCGATACTTTATTGGAATTATACTTGAAGTAATATTGGTAATGACGCTCGATACGGTTGGGCTTACCATTGTTGGTCTCGATTTTTCTGAAGCTGTGGTTATTGGTATGTTCTGTGGTTTGTTTAATGTTATTCCTTATCTGGGTCCCTGGATTGGTAGTGCGGTTGGCGTTTTAATTGGCCTGGCTATTAATATTAATACTGATTTTATGACTGAAACGCTTCCAATACTGGGATTAATGGTAGTGGTGTTTGTTTCGGTTCAGGTTATTGATAATATTCTTTTTCAGCCTTTAATTTATTCAAGTAGCGTGAAAGCGCACCCGATGGAAATTTTTCTTGTAATTATTGCCGCCGGTAGTTTTGCGGGTGTATTGGGTATGATTTTGGCCATTCCTGTTTATACAATTTTCAGGGTGTTGGGAGCCGAATTCCTTTCTGAATTTAAAATTATTCGTAAATTGACTGAAAATATGGATCGGGCAGTGGATGAACAGATGGAGAAGAAAAAGAAATAGCCGGTTTTGTCTTACTTAGTGTCAGCAAGAAAACTACCTTTTTTTCAAGTGCTTGAATCGAAAAGTTCAATTTCAAGGCTTGGTCTTTCTGAAAATCAAGGAGT
>JAQIDF010000147.1 GCA_027858145.1 Prolixibacteraceae bacterium
ATGCTTTCTTTATGGCATGTATTTCAAAGTTTCCATGCGTACAAATCCACAAACCGGAATTTACTCTGGTTATTACCGATTGGTGGAAAGTTACCGTAATGAAAATGGCAGGGTGTGCCACCGCACCATGCTCAATGCGGGGTATTTGGATGAATTGAATACCGATCAGTTGAATCTTATCCAAAAGCTAGTTTCAGAAAAAGCAGTTACAACAACTGCTCAAAACATACACGACCAGACCATTACAATAAGGCGTTGTTCTGAGCCTAATGAAAAGGTAAAACAATTGTACGATGTATTAAAATATAAATATGCCCCATTTACACGAAAAAAATCTGTAGTACACAGAATGGAAAATAAAAAACCGTAAAATATTGAAGTGCAGGAATCTCCACCTATTTAGTTGCAATGTGGGTTAAATTTCGTTTCGGCCGAAGTTATGATTTGTAAGCTCTTTGCTTCCACCCAAAACTGAAAAGCAAAAAAAAATTCCGGGTTCCGACAACCAACAAGCACTCATAATTTGCTTTATTCAACAATAATATTTAGTTTAGATGTCTGAATAATAGACCCAAAACGCCAGTGCCAGAAAAACCCACTATAAAACTTACGTCCAGCGTACATCGGGATCAACCGGTAGTACGGTATAGCATAAACACAATTAATATTTACACACATTACTTTAAAGATTTTGTCACTGAATTTTATGACAAGAAATTGCCAGAAATTATCATAGAAGAAATTAACGATTATATTTTGCGTTTGATAAAAGAACGAAACATTTCTCCGTCGCAACAAAATCAGCGAATAAATGCTATAAAATTCTATTACGAAAAAGTACTGGGAAGGAAGAGTGAATATTATGATATTGGCAGGCCACGTAAAGAACGAAAACTTCCTAATGTATTAAGCAAGGAGGAAATAGCATCTATGATTAAATCGACCGCAAATAAAAAACACAAATGCCTAATTGCTGTCATTTATTCGTGTGGATTACGCAGGAGTGAAGCCATAAATTTAGAAATTGAGGCAATCGACCAAAAACGGATGCAAGTAAAAATAGAAGGTGCAAAAGGAAGAAAAGACCGTTATGTACCACTTGCAGCGAAAACCCTTGTTTATTTGAACGAATATTACAAGAACGACGAACCAAAAGTTTATGTTTTTGAAGCAAAGCCGGGTAGAAAATACAGTGCCACCAGTGTTTATAATGTTATAAAAAATACGGCCAACGATGCAGGTATCAGGAAACATGTTTACCCACATATTTTAAGGCATAGCTTTGCCACCCATAACCTGGAACAAGGAATGGATTTAAGGTTCATTCAAGAGTTGCTTGGACACGAAAGTTCAAAAACCACTGAAATATACACTCATGTTTCGCAAAAGGATCTGCAAAAGTTTAAGAATCCTTTTGACGATGCTTTTTTCGACGATGGATAAAAACATAACTATTTCACTCCAATATGGAGGAATATATTCACTTTTTAGGTGAAAAGATAACTGGAATATATTCACATATGAACATACAACAACGTTACCAACCATACAAAAGACGCTCTAATAAGCTGATTTTTTTAAAGTCCACGGCGGACTGTCCGTTGATGTGGGTTTCGCTCTTTGACTTGATTTTTTCGATTTTTAATGGATTTTATGGTTTGCGTTTCGGTACGACTTCCTTCGTTGACTTTTTAAGGATTGGATTTAACAGATTGACGGTCTTTCATAAACGATGGATAACGGTAACTGGGTTTGATTGAAGATAAATTGCCATAAACTTGCTGATTCCTGTTTTCGGTTGTCGTGCCAGGATTAAAGATTAACACCATGAAAAGCCTGCATTATGACTTTTTACCGGTCGATTTAAAAAGATTTTTAGCCAGATTTTGATTCGTTCCCTTTCGACTGGATTTATTTTTTAGAGATTTCATTTACCAGTCATTACCTGCGGGCAGGCGGACTAAACAACTTCGCCGATTTTTAGGGTTTGTAGATTTCGGGTTACTGGCGGACTAAACATCGTGTCGCAATTATTCAGCGCTGATTTTAAGATTTTATGCTCAAAGATTTATAAGTTTTCATTTTGACAGGATTTCCCCTGTTTTCAGCTTTCCGGCGGATTTTCAGTCTGATTTTGACAATTAAACAACATATTTCAACAGAGTTTCAAACGATTAAGATTTTGCAACAACTCAGATAAATATTATATTTAACCAATGATTATAAAAAAGCCCCTTGATTTTTATGATTCTGTAAGATTATCACTTAAACAAATTCTTCCCAATTATTAAAAAACCAAGGACTTAACGATAGATAAAATGAAACTACGGTTGGTAACAATCGCTAAATTTAATTGCCGTTTTCGTTCGGACAACTTACTTTTTCAACCCGCAACAACCTCGGTGCGGCACGACAGGAAAGCTGCCCGCAATCGGCAACTAAACTTAGTGTGCCGAGAAGCAATGAATCGGCAAAATAAAGTTCATTGCATGCTGTAATTGAGATGGTGGATGCCAGTTGTAAGGCAGAACCACCGGTGTCGT